>JAHHHE010000074.1 GCA_019359535.1 Gloeocapsa sp. UFS-A4-WI-NPMV-4B04 | reverse complement strand
AAACCTAACGTTAAGTTAATTGTTGCGCCCTTTCCTGACAAACAGCGCGGCTCTAACCAATTTTTCTTTCAAGCATTTTCTAGAATCCCCTTGACAACTGCTTTACAGCCTTAACTTGTCACCAATGCCCTCAATGAAATTAAGCATCTGATTCAAACTTGGGAAAACGCTGCAATGCTGACAAATGAAAAATTGTAAGCTATCGCTCATAAACTCGACGAAATCACCGAATAAATGCAGCAGCTTAATAATATTAAAATTTATCTAATTGCCAAACGCAACAGAATCACTCAGAAAGTTTTGTAAAAATTGCAAAATTAGCGATTACTCATGATTTATCAACCATTTGGTCCTACTCTACAACTAATAAATTCAAAACTTTGCCCCAAAAACTGAAATAAAGCAGTCGAACTACGCGATCGCATTGTTTTTTAAGCTATGTAGTATTCAATAATAACCAAACATTAGTTAAATTAAACGTTATGGCAACTGAAAAACTGTACTGGTTCCAAGTAGCTTTACAACTTAAAGGCTCTGTTATTAAATCTATTTATAAAAGAGTTTTAGTCTGCGGTTTTTTTGGATTTTTTATTTCAATATTGTATTATTTTAAGTTGCCAGTATCACAACCAAGTCTAGCAACAGTTATTCCTAGTATTGTTTTAGGTCTATTATTGGTTTTTAGAACAAATACAGCTTATGAGCGATTTTGGGAAGGGCGGAAGATTTGGGGAAGTTTAGTTAACAATGTTCGTAACCTTTCTCGTCAAATTTGGGTAGCAATTGTTGAACTTGAACCTCAAGATCGAAAAAATAAAATTGCAGCTTTGCGGCTATTAGTTGCTTTTGCCGTTGCAACTAAGTTCCATCTTAGAGGACAACCGATAAACAGTGAGCTAGAAAAATTAATGCCTACAGCTTGGTATTTAAAACTGAAAAACCTGAACAATCCGCCGTTAGAAGTTGCTTTCTGGATTGGAGATTATTTACAACAACAGCATAACTGTGATTGTTTAAATACTCATCAATTAACTGCTATGCAAGATTTAGTCAATAAGATGGTAGATGCTTTAGGAGGTTGTGAGCGAATTTTGAAAACTCCCATACCACTTGCTTATGCTATACATTTAAAGCAATTGTTATTAATTTATTGTCTATTGTTACCTTTTCAATTGGTTGCTGATGTAAATTGGTGGACTGGGTTCATTGTTGCTTTAATTAGTTTTACATTGTTTGGCATTGAACAAATTGGGATTGAAATAGAAAATCCTTTTGGTTATGATGCTAATGATTTACCCCTAGATGCTATTTGCAACACTATGTTACGCAACATTGAAGATTTAATCACTCTTAGTCCTAGCATTAACTCCCATACACATAATGCTAGAAATAAATAGTTTGAGTAGCGATTCTTTATAATTAAGTTTAATATTGTATCTACAAAATACTGATGAGATTATTGCTATACTTGGGAAATGTTATATATTGATTCTAAAGCTGTTCTTCTCACTCGTAGGATTAAACTGTCCTTATTCCAAAAATTGGATATATTCAAGCGATAGCACTGGACAAAACGTTATTATTTTATATTTTTTATAACAGCGTGAAGTTGGCAATATTTTTATTAGAAAAATTCTACTTAAGCTAGTAATTAAAAAGATATTTATTATGTCAACTATGATTTGAAATAGTTAGGTAAGACTAAAGCAAATGATGTAATTTGCACATTAAAAATGGTTAATAAAATTCATTACCTAATTTATCGCTTAAAACTTTGGCAGAAGCACTTGGTAATATTCCAGAAGTGGATAAAAACCACCAAATTAGTGACTGGGGACAGCGACCTTTAACTGATACGCAGCTTAATTACGCCAAGATGTACTCAGTTTATTTAGCTATGGTACATCACAAACTGTTACAACTAACTTACATGGGTAATCCTAATCCAGCTGTTGAAAACGTAGCAGCACTCGCTGAATGCTATTTGGAACTAAAGCAGCAGTTAGTTGGAAAAACTACAGGATAAGTCAGAGAATGATTTACAAAGCTCGAATACCAACTTCTAAACCACGACAAACGCCAGTGAGAAAGTCTAGGTTAAGGGTGTCAATGCGATCGCTTGCTTGATGATAATGTGGATTGCGTAGGAAGGCAGTATCAGTAATCATCATTGCTCGATAACCCTGATCCCAAAACGGTGCATGATCACTCCATCTCGTCTGAGGAACAATTAAACCTCTCTTAGGCGCAGGTAGCCACTGGCTAGGTACTTCAGTGCGAATAGAGCGGCTAAGACGAATTAAATCAGGAATTGTGGACAAATTACCAATTAAAGCAATAAAATCGCCTTGATTCGGGTAGAAGCGTTCCAATGGGGCTGGATAACGTTGCGAATTAGGGGTAGAATCGCAGTAACCGAGCATTTCTAGAGAAATCATCAAGCGTAGCGGAGTAAGTTTTTGTTTTAAATCAGCCGCATATGCAGCACTACCTAATAAGCCGTATTCTTCCATATCAAAAGCAACAAGCCTGACTGGATGTTTTAGCGGTTGAGCTGCAAAGTTTCTTGCTAATTCTAATAGCGCTGCAACACCTGTAGCATTGTCATCAGCGCCTGGTGTTCCAGGTACAGCATCATAGTGAGCGCTAATTAAAATGAGTGGCTTGTTGTTGATGTTAGAGGCAGCTGGTAGGTTTAAAATTAGATTTTGATGAGTTTTGCCGCGTACTTCAAATTCATGAGTTTCTACAGTTCCCCACTGTTCTAACTGTTGGCGAATGTACTGTTGGACAAAAAAATGTCCAGCTGTTGCGAAATAGGGATCGCGATCGCGTACTAATTGAGTAAGATGTGTGTGCAAACGTTCTTTAATATCTAGTAAATTATTCATTTTTCAGATTCCTACGCTGTAATCAAATCTATTGCTTTTTGAATAATTTTTGATTTATCAACTAATTCACCTAGTTCTTGTACTTCATAGCTACCTTCAAACGCTTCCAGCGATGCTCGCCTCAAGGCTGATTCATAAGCATCTTCTAAAGTTTCTGCTACTTCTTCTCTAGTTAAATATGTTCTAGCAGATTTGTACCGTTTATTAGTACGTTGAATTTGCTTTACCGAATTAAAAATTGATGTTTCCCAAGATTTTGTATTTCGGTTTTCAGCAGATTGTTTAATTAAATATAATAGTAGAATAATACTGTAACTAAAAATTTTATTTACTTTATCAGATTTACTCATCTCCTCTAGTTCTGCTACTATTTCCAGAGCTTCAGCTACTTTACCTTCATGAAGTAACTGCTTTAAGGTAATTAATTCTTCCATTGCTATAGCCTTACCTATTCATTAAGTAATCTAATTAGATTATTTATATTTAATTTGAGACAAATGTAATAGTTTCTTTTATTATCTATTTTCCATAATATTACATATTAATAGTATGACTTTAATAGATATTACAATTACACATACGATAATTACTACATATTGTCTAAGTAGAGACAATACAGTCACTGAAGTAAATTGTAAGCAACCTGAACAAAAGATTTATATCAACAAACAAAAATATTTTGAAGGAGTTATACCTGAAGTTCGGACGTTTAAAATTAGTGGCTACCAAGTATTAGATAAATGGCTAAAAGCTCGTAAGAAAGTAAAGCGTAGTTTATCGTTTGATGATGTCTTGCACTATCAACGAGTAATAGTTGCTCTCAAAGAAAAAATGCAAATCATAACCAAAATCGATCAGCTTATACCTAGTTTTCCAATAGAATAAACGGGTAATACTGAAGCGTGATTAAGTATTGTTTTTATGTACCTAACAATTGAGCGAGTCGCTTTAAAATCCTCAAAACAATATACAAATCATCACCTCGTCGCAGCGTAAATTCATAAGACGTGGCATATTGTGGTGTGCCTTGTTTGCTCAATTTAATTAAAATAAAGTTACTGCCATTTGTTACTAATGCAAATGTTGGTCTATCAGTATTAGGATTAGCTAGCATATAAGCTAACGCCTGCGGTAATCCTTCCTCTAAAGAGAAGCTAGGACGTTTTGACTCTATAACTAATATCCATAGCTGGTTTTGGATAACCAAAACATCAATGTGTCCCCTAACAATAGTTCCATCATCTTCAGAGGAAATTTGTACTTCTTCTTCAGCTACCATGCTAAAGGGAGACAAATAAAAGTTTGCCATATCCAATAATGGAGATAGCACAACCATCTTAACAGTAGTTTCTAGCATTGGGCGCTCGGCTAAGTTAAAATAGCTAGCTTTCACCCTGTCTAACTGTTGCTTCTCCAAGTCAGTGAGTTCTGGTAAATCATCCACCCACTCACGGAAAAATTGGTCATCATCAACACGCTGAAGACCAAATTTTGTTTTTAAGTCATACAAGCTTATATTTGTAGCTGCAATTGTCTGAACCATAGTTTTTTAAGTAACTAAACGAACTCTCCCTTAGCAACCATAATAACCTTACCGCCTACAAATACCTCTATCTCTGCATCTTTCTTGTGCGCTTTTAATAATAATAAAGAAGGTCTACCAATTTCATAACCTTGTTCAACCCGTAGATTAATTGATTCTTCACCAAAATAGGAATAGTGAACTAAATATCCTGCTAAACATCCATTCGCGCTTCCAGTTGCTGGATCTTCTGGTACACCCAAATAATCAGCAAACACACGCACACTTAAGTTATTTTCTGGATTGTATGTCTCTGGACAGAAAACAAGTATAGATTTTGCTTGAGTATTATCAATTAGTTCAAAATATTTATCTTGATTTACTTTAATTCGTTTTAGGGCAGTTTGACTTTTTAAGGGAACAATAATAAATGGAACCCCTGTAGAAACTTCTTGAATAGGAAACTTAGAATCTATTTCACTTGGTTCAATATTTAAAACTTTAGCAAGTGTATCTACTGCAAATTCTTGAGAAAATGCTGGCTGCTTTTGTTGCATCCATAATAAATCTATATCTTGATCTAAATAATGGAAACTTATAAGTATTTGCCCAACTTTTAAATTTAATATAATTCTTTCAGCTATTTGTTTAATAACTTCTTGCTGTAATATATATGCAGTTCCCAAAGTAGGATGACCCGCAAACGGTAGTTCTTCTTTTGGCGTGAATATCCGCACATCATAACCACCATTTTTAATATCCTCAGAAACAATAAAAGTAGTTTCTGAATAGTTCATTTCCTTGGCAATCTGCTGCATTTCTTGATCAGAAAGATTACCAATATCTGTAAATACTGCTAGCTGATTACCTGTATATTTTGATTCAGCAAATACATCTACTATATAAAAATTCATAATTTATGATACTATTATGTGCATGACTTGTCTACTTACTCTGAACGCAGACAGCGAATTGCCTCTAAAAGACCTCTGGCTTTATTGAGAGTTTCTTCGTATTCTTTCTCAGGGTCAGAATCGGCGACTAAGCCAGCACCAGCTTGGACAGTAACAGTATGATTATGGACAACCATTGTGCGGATAGCGATCGCACTATTTAGCTGCCCTTCAAAATCGTAATAGCCATAAGCACCCGAATAAACACCGCGACGGCAGTTTTCCAATTCATAAATAATTTCCATCGCCCGTATTTTGGGTGCGCCGCTAACAGTACCAGCCGGAAAACAAGCTTTAAGTAAATCCCAAGCTGTGTTTCCGATAGCCATTTCTCCCACCACATTACTGACAATGTGCATTACATGGGAGTAGCGTTCTATTAACATTAATTCATCAACTTTAACTGTGCCACTTTTGCAGACACGCCCCAAATCATTACGCCCAAGATCAACTAGCATGATATGTTCAGCTACTTCTTTGGGATCATTAAGTAAATCTTCAGCCAAAGCCGCATCTTCTTGAGGTGTTTTACCGCGTGGGCGTGTTCCAGCAATTGGGCGTAGCGTTGCTACTGTAGTGCCTGTATTACCGCGTTCTGCCTTAACCATCACTTCTGGACTGGAACCGATAATTTGCCAATCATTGAAGTGAAAGTAAGCCATGTAAGGCGAGGGGTTAATTAACCGCAAAGAACGGTAAAGCGCAAAAGGATCGCCAGTGTATTTCGTAGAAAGTTGCTGTGAAAGAACTACTTGAAATATATCTCCAGCCTTGATGTAGGATTTAGCCTTTTGGACATTAGTACAGAATTGCTCGCGAGTAACGTTACTACTATAATCAAACCCACCTCCCGCCTCTTGCCTCTTGCCTCTTGCCTCCTGCGGTGGTGTCCATTCTAAAACTGTATCTTTACCCGACAAGGGTAACTGAAGCTTGGTTACTAGCCCAGTAACGCGATCGCAAGCTTGCTGGTAAGCTTGTTCAAGATCAACTTGAGGAGGGCGTAAATCTGCATAAGCGATCGCCCAGATTTTACGCTTCACCTGGTCAAAAATCAATAGCTGATCTACCTGCATCCACAGTCCGTCCGGTAATGCCTCAACAGTCGCTGCATGAATCGGCACACGCGGTTCAATCCAGTTAATTAATTCATAACCCCAAAACCCAAATAACCCACCAATCCCCGGCGGTAATTGAGGTAATTTAACTGGGTTAAACCCTTTGAGACAATCTGCTAATACTGTAAAAGGATCGCCCTCAAACACAGCCTTAGAACCGTTACGCTGTGTCTGCGTAGTTTTATTTCCTCTAGCCTCTAAAATCCATAAAGGATCGCAGCCAAGAAAGCTGTAGCGTCCAATATTTTCCCCACCCTCTACTGACTCCAACAAAAAACTATACGGCTGTCCAGCACAGACTTTATACCAAGCAGATACAGGCGTATCTAGGTCTGCTACCCATTCTTGGTATACCGGAACAAAGTTACCTTGTTCAGCCAGAGTCGAGAACTGAGAAAAATCAGGAAAAATCATGCTTTTATTTTATGAGTGAGGAATAAAGGCTAGAGATTGGGTAAAATTCCTTCGCCCTAGACTTGCGTTCCTCACTCCTAGACTATGCGTCTTAACGATATTGACTACTTACCTTTCGGGGCTGGATCTGCTTTTGGCTTTTGAGTGCCTTTTCCAGCTTCGGGGGATCTTGGTTCTGGAGAGTCGTAAACAGTCATGCTGCTAAACTTGAACTTAGCAGGATCGAGATTTCTGCCAATGTTGCGGTCTACATAACGCACCATTTGACGACCTGGGTTGACTTTCTCTGGGAATACGCCATCTTTCGGATGCAGGTACTCAACTTCCCCATTAGGATAAACCCGATAGATTTTGTAGTCTGTAATCTTAAATTTTGTCCTTAGTTGCTGACCGCCTAAAGCGATCGCATACTCTTTACGAGCTAATTCCAGCTTATTTTGACCTTGCCGCATGATGGCAGTACCACCTGTAGGCATTTCAAAATGCTGTTCCTTGGGGCTTGTCCAAGTAATAACGTACTTCTCTTCTACATCGGCTTTGGTTAGTAAGCCACCAGTGCTGCCGCCGAAGATCGGAGTTTGTCCAGAAAGGTCTTCTGCCATAAACTGTTCTCTCAACGTTTTTAGGGCATCCTAGCACTGCGATCGCGCCCCCATAGCGCCTGTGTTAGAAACCGTTACAGTTCTTTAGCAAAAGGCAAGAAACGAGAGGTCAGTGAAGAGGACAAGGGGACAAGGAGAATCTACTCCCCCGCTCTTCCGCTCCTCTGCTAAGAATGCTCCTCCCCGCTTCGCTAACGTGGGGGTTCCGAGTTCCCAATGGACGCGCTTTTGGCAATCGGAATTGTGAAGTGAAATGAACTGCCTTGGTCTTTGCCATTTGACTTTGCCCAAATCTGACCACCCCAGCCATTCACAATCTGACGGCAAATCGCTAAACCTAAACCTGTACCGCCTGCTGTGCGCCGCAAGGCTCCTTCTTCTTGATAAAACCGATCAAAAACTACTTCTAAACGGTTAGGTTCAATACCGCGTCCCGTGTCTGCAACACTAACTTCCAGCATCTGACCACCATCACGATCAGCATCAATGCTGATCTGCCCTTGTGCTGGTGTAAATTTGCAAGCGTTATCAAGCAATTTAGAAATTACCTCAACTAGCCAATCACCATCAGCTTTTACCAAAGGTAGTTGCTGGGGTACAGAGGTAATAATTTTGGGTAGTGCTTCATTACTGGCACGGGTACGAATGCGGCTAAGAGCGAGATCAATACACTCTTCTATCGGTAGGGCTTCTGGATGCCAATCCACTCGACCACTTTCGAGGTTAGAAAGGGTGAGAAAATCTTGAACGAGTTTCCGCATCCGTTCAGAGTCAGCAAGGGCGGTGTCTAGCATTACTTGTCGTAACTCTAAGGGCATATCAGGTTCAGTAGCGAGACTTTCTAGGCAAACTTGAATGGTGGATAAAGGGGTGCGGAGTTCGTGACCTGTGATCGCGATTAAGTTGCTCCTCGTGCGATCAAGCGCTTCTAGCTGCTGATTTAGATCCTCTAGGTTAGCGTAAGCTTCTGCTTGAATGAGCGCTGATCCTACCTGAGTTGCGATCGCTTCTACTAATCCCACTTCATCTGCCGCCCACTCATAAGGTTCAGTCCCGCAGTGGTGCAATTCCACCATACCCAATAAGCGACCTTGATAAAATATCGGCATCACAAACCAAGAACGAATCTTAAATTGACGCACGAGTTGAGCTAGCAACGGCGTACTCGTAACGCGATCGTCTATTTGAGTATCGGCAATATAAATTTTCTCCTGCTGCTGTACCACTTCTTCAAATAAGGGATTATTTTGCAACGGCCAAGTCTGCCCAACTACAGAACCAACAGATGAACCTAAAAATTCGTGGCTGATTGTGGCAGTATCATCAGTTATACGGGCGCGGTAGATCAAACACCGACACGCAGATAGCGCTTGTCCTAGTTCTTGGACTGCCACCTTGAGGATCTCTTGAGGATGTAGGGGTTGCCCAGTATGGTTCCCGCGTCGGATAGAGGTGGTAATTGAGTTTACCAGGCGTTCCTTGCGTTCTTGGGATGCGATCGCGCCGTAGGCTTTCAGCAATTTATATTGACCCGCTTGCAGGTAAGTTACTAAACGCTCAATAAACGGATCAGGGTCAATATTATAAAATCCTAATGACACGGCATCATTGCGATTGATTGTTTTTGCAGGCAATGATGAGCCTTTTTTTTGAGCTTGGCGGTTTGTAATTTTCCGTGCTTGAGGTTGCGAAAGTCCTAAGTACAAACGTGACTGCTCAACTTTGGTTTCTAACTCTGGTCTATAAATTAAAATCCGTTTTAATAATAAATCAGCCGCTTTACAACTTACATTACGATCTGAACTCCACAAGCCTTCAAACTGACGAGCTGAGTCTATCTCGCTCATGGCAGGTAGTTGTTCAGGTCCATGCTTTCGTTCTGAACTATCTGGGCGCTCTCGGCACACTATACAAGTGGCATAGTTTTCAGCAACCACGACTAAATGCCATTCATGACTTAAGGCATCTTTTTCGGGGTCAAATGCTACTGTTTCATAGTAATCCGAGCTATTTGTAAAATCGGTTTCCGGTGCAGCTAACACATAAATTTGATTGCTTTTTTCGGCAAGCCTCCGATAGCGATGGGCTTCTTGTCGATAAAAGCGTTCGCTTTGAAAGCTAGCAATTAGTAGAGGCTGTTCTGAAGCAGAAGCCATTACTTGGTCTTCCATTGCATGAGACAGCGCCGTTAATGAAGCCTTGAAATAAATTTGCGATCGCAGTTGGGGTAGATCCTGTAGCAGATCACTCAGCAGGGAATTTGAAATGCTCATGGCTGTCTTTGTAAGTCGCTGCAACTACTTGCCTAGCTGCTGATTCCACCGTTAATAGCAACAAAGGAAATTTTTTCCAGCTACTTGTAACGTTGGCGTTAGTATTGCCGTTCGCTGTTAGCGTTCCCCAAAATAAGCTAGCTAAAGGAGGCGCGTAGACACGAAGCGGCTTGTCGCTAGACATCGCTTGCTCAAATGAAAGTTCTCTCTAAACTTATCCTATCCAAATGCTTACAAGTTCTAGTCTTAGAGAAGGCAAGTAAGTAATAATGCTCATCTTTACCTTTTATCCTTAAATGGTTTCCAACTTCTCGTATCTTTAAATAAGCCTGCAAATGAGGAAACCCAAGGTTTAATCTTGTAAATAAATTTAACTTTATATTTAAAGAATCTGCGCTGTCTGCATCGCTCAAATGGTATATCTGCTAAATAAAGATTGACGAAACATTTTTGTCAACTTTAAACTAAAACGCACTTCGGCTGAATTATTAAACGCCGACGCACCTAATGTTGCTGCTATTTCTGCACCCCTAGAAATGAAAATTGCCCAGATTGCTCCTTTGTGGGAGCGTGTTCCCCCTTTCCGCTACGGCGGTATTGAATTAATTGTCAGCTTACTAACAGATGAATTAGTCCGTCGCGGTCATTATGTTACCCTATTTGCCTCTGGTGACTCAGTTACAACCGCAAATCTCAAGTCAGTGCATGATCAAGCTTTGCGGCTTGACCCCAACATTAAAGAACCAGGACTATATGAGCAAATGATGCTTTGTGATGTCTATCGCAATGCACATCGTTTTGATATCATTCACTCCCACGTTGGCTGTGCTGCGCTTCCCTATAGCGATTTTTCTAAAACGCCAACGGTACATACAATGCATGGTATTTTCACACCCGATAACGAGAAAATGTTCCGCCACTTTGCCTGGCAACCGTTCATTAGTATTAGCGAAGCGCAACGAGAACCCCGCTTAGGCTTGAATTACATTCATACTGTCTACAACGGTATTGATACCTCTGCTTATCCATTCCAATCAACACCAACGCAACCAGCTTACCTAGCTTTCGTTGGGCGGCTTTCCCCCGAAAAAGGGCCGCTAGAGGCAATAAAAATTGCTCGTGCTACTGGCTTACCCCTGAAAATGGCTGGCAAAATTGATGCTGTGGATCGCGCTTTCTATCAAGAACAGCTAGAATCACAAATTGATGGTGAGCAAATTCAGTATTTAGGCGAAGTTTCCCACGAACAAAAAGTTGCCCTCTTAGCTGGAGCCAGTGTAACTTTGTTCCCCATCAACTGGCGAGAACCTTTTGGTCTAGTCATGATTGAGTCAATGGCAGCTGGTACACCTGTTATTGGGATGGGACTCGGTTCAGTACCAGAAGTCATTGCACATGGAAAAACGGGTTTTGTCTGCCATTCCCTAGAAAAAATAATTGAAGCAATTCCAGCAGCAATTAAACTAGACCGTCAGACTTGTCGGGACTACGTTATGAGCCACTTTAGTGTAAAGTCAATGACTGATGAGTATGAAAAAGCTTTCCAAATGGTTCTAAGCTGATTGCTAGTAGGCTATTGATTAACGAAGCTTGCCTCAAAATCCCCCGCCTCTCCTTCTAACAGAGGGGTAGGGTGAGGTAGGCGAATCAAACCAGTATTGGTTATTAAGTTAACCCTGATTGCTCCCAGTTCAATAATGCTACTGCCTTAAGGTCAGCTTGATAAAGGCTAATCGTTGGTTGTCAATCAAACAACACTTTTCTTATTACAAAAAGAAAAAAACTATATATTATTGTTAAATAACTTATAATTAGTCATATGTTTTCAGCTACTTAGATTGCCGAAGTAAAGTGGAAAGCTAAATTTTGAGAAAACTTGATACCAAAACTAAAGGTAAGCATGTACAAAAAAAATATTTGTAATGAATAAATAAAGATATTTTTAGTTTACTTTTGGATTAAAAGCTTTAAACTAATTCGCGCCCTCATCTTTTAATCTAGTCAATAATTGGACTTCATAGCGAGTAGTTCACTGTACTGTTTCAACTCCTGTCAGGTTTAAGTAATTTGTGTAATTGTTTTGCTTAAACTTAAGTTTTTGACAGAGAAAAAGCTGTAAATGTCGATAGAACTAAAAAAACTGATCCTACTAAAGCGGAAATCTTTGGAATGACACCAGATACGCTAATAACAGCAGATAGGCTTGAACTGGATGGTAAAACCTTTGTGCCTGCGGAAGAGCTACCCATTCCAGAATGGCCTTGTGTTTTGAGTGAACGGCCCGAACCGACACTAACTGTTAAAGATGATGATTTATTTTTGGTGACAGATACCCTTGGTAATATTTCTGGCTGTTCAGTGGATGATCTCAAAGCTAGTATGGGGCTGTTTTGCCACGATACCCGGTTTCTGAGTCGGCTAGAACTGCAAATTGAAGGGCGATCGCCTCTGTTGCTTAGTAGTACCGCCGACAAGGGATTTTTACTCTCGGTTTTATGTACTAATCCGATGATTGACGATCGCCTGCGCCCAGATACATTGGGAATTCGGCGCGAAATTGCTTTAGGTGGGGCGCTGTTTGAAGAGCTAGAAATATCTAATTACAGTACAACTTCTGTCAGTTTTGAACTAAGTCTTAGCTTTGGTGCTGATTTTATTGATTTATTTGAAATTCGAGGCTTCAAGCGCGATCAAAGAGGACAACTCTTACGCCTTGTAGGGGAAGCAGCCGACGGCGGCGGCGGCGAAAAAGAAACTGACGAAATGATCCTCGCCTATAAAGGTTTAGATGGCTCAGTAATGGAATCTCGGATTGGGTTCCAGCATCACAAGCCGGATTTTTTCAAAGGTTATACCGCAGTTTGGCAGATTCAACTAGCTTCCCACGAAACCCAAAAGTTGGGTTATCGACTACAAATGTTTACCAATAATCAGCCTACGTCAACCGTCAGCGCCCCGATAACTTTGGCACAGGCTAAGGCATCTGAATTTTTAGAAGAAAAACATTGGCGACAACAAATCACCCAGATTCGCTCAGACAAAGCAACATTTAATCGGGTAATTGAACGCGCAGAGCAAGACTTATATTTACTACGGCAATCTTTTGGCCAAAGCTTTGGTAAGAGCAAGGTAGTTTCAGCAGGTGTACCTTGGTTTTCAACGTTGTTTGGACGTGACTCCCTAATCACGGCTTCCCAAACACTGATGTTAAACCCGGCGATCGCTCAAGAAACACTAACCGTACTCGCCGCCTACCAAGGCAAAACTGAGGATGAATGGCGCGAAGAAGAACCAGGTAAAATTTTACACGAGCTACGGCTAGGAGAAATGGCGCGTTGTCAGGAAATTCCGCACACGCCTTACTACGGGACAATCGATGCTACTCCTCTATGGGTAATGCTTTATGCAGAATACTATGCCTGGACTCATGACCGGGAAACGCTAGAGCGCTTGTGGCCCAATGCCTTAGCTGCAATGGATTGGATTGATCGTAATAGTGTTGAGACAGGATATCTAGGCTATATTCGCAAATCGCGGCGCGGTCTACTTAACCAAGGCTGGAAAGACTCTGGCGACTGTATTGTTAATCGCAAAGGACAGCTAGCGACAGGACCAATTATCTTGTGTGAAGTGCAAGCATATGTTTATGCGGCAAAAATGCGCCTTGCAGAAATAGCGCGGCTAAAAAAGCGGATTGACCTAGCAGATCAATGGGAAGAGGAAGCAAAAGCTCTCAAGCACCGTTTTAATCGCGACTTTTGGATGGAAGATCAGGGTTTCTGCGCTTTGGCTTTGGATGGAGAAGGTAAGCAGGTAGACAGTATTACCTCAAATCCGGGCCACTGTTTGCATTTAGGTATCTTGGAGCATCAAAAAGCTCACAGTGTGGCAGAGCGACTACGCGCACCAGATATGTTCAATGGTTGGGGTATTCGCACGCTCAATAGTTTGTCACCCGCCTATAATCCAATGGGTTATCACATTGGTTCGGTTTGGCCTCACGATAACTCGCTGATTGCGATGGGGTTGCGATCGCTTGGATTGATTGATCAAGCCTTGGAAGTCTCCCAAGGCATACTCGACATGACTCGACGGCAGCCATATCAACGACCACCAGAACTATTTTGTGGCTATGAGCGGACTAACGATAATGATCCGGTGCAATATCCAGTTGCTTGTAGTCCCCAAGCTTGGGCGACTGGTAGCGTCTTTCAACTATTGCAAATGATGGTAAATTTAGTTCCTGACGCTCAAAATAACTGCTTGAGAATAATTGACCCCGCCTTGCCAGAATCAATTAACCAACTTTCACTTCATAACTTGCGAGTTGGCACTACTCTGCTGGATCTCGAATTTGAGCGTTCTGGTAATACTACTGCCTGCCGCGTTGCTAAAAAACGGGGCAACCTTCGAGTTGTAATTGAAGCTTAAATCACATACTTATGGTTAACATTGCAACGCTTTAAAGCAAATAAGGAGAATTTATATTCACTTTCTCCTCTATTTCTTCCCTTAATATATTTACTGGTATAACTTGGCTTTTTAATTTGTGGTCTAACTTTTGGAATTTAACAGTTAGTATACATAGAGTATTTTGGATAAACACCTTTAAGCCTATCTTTTGAGCTATCAATTATCCCCAAACCATTGTTCATGTATTTTGAGCATTAATGTGTTCTTGTTTACTAATATTTCTGCCTCCCTCGGAAGAAGCAGACACCTAGCTTAAATTGTTAATTTAAGTTATGTAGCGTTTTGTATCTTTTTTAATATTTTCTTTATAATTTTCCCCTAAATATATATCAAAAGGGGAATGCTAAGAAAAGAAAGTTTTGTATCGTCGTATACTCTCAGTAAGTTAGGTTAGTCATGGATCAAACCGATTGGAGCGTCATCGAAACCCAGTTTGACTTTGCAGAACTGCATCACAAGGAAACGCTTTTCACACTAGGCAACGGCTACTTGGGTACACGGGGTACGTTTGAGGAAGGCTACCCTGAAGCGAACTCAGCAACTTTCATTCATGGGGTGTACGACGATGTTGCGGTAATGCACACCGAACTGGTTAATTGCCCTGACTGGCTGCCACTGGTGATTATAGTAGGAGGCGATCGCTTTAGCCTTAACCAAGGTGAGGTACTAAGTTACCAGCGCCAGCTAAATCTACGCTGGGGTTTATTAAGCCGCGATGTCCTATGGCGTAGTCCAAGTGGTCACACAATTAACTTCCACTTCGAGCGCATGATCAGCATGGCAGATGAGCATCTGATGGTGCTATGTTGCCAAATCACACCTATAGATTTTACAGGTGAAATTCAGCTTCGGGCGAGCATAAATGGTCACTCAGAAAACCATAGTGTTAAGCATTGGGAATGGTTAAATCAGGGTGGTACAAATGATTCTGTGTGGTTGCACCAACGCTGCTGTCATTCTGGCATTGAAGTGGGGATGGCGACGCAGTTAAAGTGTAGCCAGACTGCACTAATTCAAGCGACGCATAGCCAAGGTTCTCCAACCTTAACTACAACTTTTCAGGCACAACCTGGACAAACTGTGACCATAGAAAAGCTAGTTACTGTCTTTACATCACGAGATGTAAGTGCGCCACAGAGAGCAGTTCAAATGCTACTAGCAAGTTTACCCAGCTATCCAACTCTGCTAGCAGCTCACGGATGTATATGGGATAAGTTATGGCAGGACTGCGACGTTGTAATCGAGGGTGATCCCACTGCTCAAATTGCTATCCGCTACAATTTGTTTCAGCTATTGGCGGCTGCACCACGTCATGACGATCGAGTTAGCATTCCAGCAAAAACTCTCTCTGGGTTTGTCTATCGGGGTCATGTCTTTTGGGACACAGAAATCTTTTTGATTCCCTTCCTTACGTTTACTCAACCCCAGATTGCCCGCAACCTACTTTCCTACCGCTACCACACCCTAGATGGTGCAAGACGCAAGGCTAAAGAAGCAGGCTATGAAGGAGCGATGTTTGCCTGGGAAAGTGCCAGCACTGGTGACGAAGTTACCCCGCGTTGGGTATTTGCCGAAGATGGTACGCCAGTCAGAATCTGGTGCGGCGACATTGAACTTCATATCAACACTGACGTAGCTTACGCCGTTTGGCAATATTGGCAGGCGACTGGTGATCATGGCTGGATGCAACGGCAAGGAGCCGAAATTATCCTCGAAACGGCAGTTTTTTGGGGTAGCCGTGTCGAGTGGAATGCTGTTCGTAACTGTTATGAAATCAGTGATGTTATTGGTCCTGATGAGAACCACGAACGGGTGGACAACAACGCCTTCACTAACGGCATGGTGCAGTGGCACATGGAGACGGCTATTTCGGTTGTAGATTGGTTGCGCGAGTGTTACCCCGAACGAGCAGCTCAATTAGAAGCTCAACTGAATTTGAAATCACGCTTGCAGCATTGGCATCATATCGTTCGCCATATACTTGTACTTCACAACTCAGAAACTGGTCTAATTGAGCAGTTTGAGGGCTTCTTTGATCGAGAAGACGTTAACTTGGATGACTACAAAGGTCGTACCCAGTCGATGCAAGCTATCTTGGGGATTGAAGAAACTAACAAACGGCAAATTCTCAAGCAGCCAGATGTGTTAATGCTGCTGTATTTACTGCGCGATTCTACTTTAAAAACCAGTCTTTCGCCTAGTGAGAATAAACAGGTACTTCAAACAAACTGGGACTACTACACTCCGCGCACTGATCACACCTACGGTTCTTCGTTAGGACCAGCAATTCAGGCGATTATGGCTGCCAAATTGGACAAAATAGAGGAAGCATATGAACACTTTATGCGGGCAGCCTTGGTAGACTTGAAGGACGTGCGGGGTAATGCGGGAGAAGGAATTCACGCTGCGTCCACTGGTGGAGTATGGCAAGCGGTTATCTTCGGTTTTGCTGGTGTGCGGCTAACTTCATCAGGACCAATTGTAGAAACCCCACATTTGCCGCCTCACTGGACACGCTTAAAGTTCCGGTTACACTGGCACAATCAGTGTTACGAGTTTGATATATCAAAAACTGAGGTGATCGTGAAGACTGACAACAGGACTGAAGAACTAGAACTGTATGCCGATGCTGTTCCCCAAGGCTTGGCTGAGTCTTCAGCACTACCAATTCAAGGTGTAATTTTTGATTTGGATGGTGTGCTGACAGATACGTCGGAATTTCATTATCAAGCCTGGAAGCAGCTAGCTGATGAAGAAGGCATTGTTTTTGACCGTCAAGCTAATGAAATGCTACGGGGTTTGTCACGTCGGGATTCGCTGCTACAACTGCTGGACAGCCGCCAGGTAACGGAAGCTGAATTTCAGGGAATGATGGCACGGAAGAACGGCTACTATGAAAAATTTATCCAGAATCTAACTTCAGCTGATATACTTCCAGGTGTAGAGGAGTTATTGGACGAACTGCGGACTGCTGGAATTAAAGTTGCAATTGGTTCTTCGAGCAAAAATGCCCGACTTGTATCGCAACGCTTGGGGATTGCTGATAGATTAGATGCTTTAGCTGATGGTAATAGTGTTGAACACCATAAACCAGCCCCTGATGTGTTTTTACACGCTGCAAGACAACTAAATCTAGAGCCATCCCAATGTCTAGTAGTCGAAGATGCTGCATCCGGCGTTGAAGCGGCTCTTGCTGCTGGAATGTTGGTTTTAGGACTGGGGCCTCTAGAACGAGTTGGTGCAGCCCACGTTGTTTATGAAAGCTTGGCAGGATTACGTTGGTCAAATTTACTAGCAAAACTTAAGCAGGTACAAATGTTTGCTTGTACTATCCCTGTTGCTAGCCATTCTGGTGTCTAGGATAACGGTGTTACTCTCAAATTTAGATTGTCATGTCCAAATAGTTAATTGACACTCCCCTGACTGCGAAAACTTGGCGCTTCGCGCTCGTCACAAAAAGTCAGGGGATTCTTCAGAGAAATCCTGACTTATAAGCAAGATGCTTGTTTCACGGGGAGTCCTATAACAAGCGCCCTCAACGGCTTTGCTGAAAAACTAATGATATAAGCGGGCAAAAGGGATAGTTTTGAATTTCAAGTTTTTAAGGACAAGGACGCTCAACTATCTATCAGCCAGACATACCAATCTAACCTGGAAGTTGCTTAATTCGCTTGCTCCAGGTAATTACATTGGGATAAGCTTCTAAAGAAATTTTGCTGCTATCCCGATATCAGGAAAGCAGGCTATATCTGCAATTGTTGGGCGATCGCATCCCAGCCATTGCTGTTTAGCCAAATGCTCAGTCATAATTTGGAGAATTTCATGCGTTCTCTTTTGCGCCGATTCTAGGTCTATCTTCGCGTTTAATAGAAAATATTTCCTGGCTGCGGCAAGACTGTTTTGAATCTCATTTGCTGCAATAGATAACCATTGCATTACCTTTTACCCATAAGTTTCTCACTCAGAAACGATAACGACGCTCAGATTCCTGAATCAAATAGTCATCAGCACTCATGTCGCGCCTACTCATCAATCCTTGTTCGTTAAATTCCCAATGCTCGTTACCGTGAGTACGAAACCATTGATTTGTCTCATCTTGCCACTCATACTCAAAACGGACAGAGATGCGATCGCCTGTGTAAGCCCACAACTCTTTCATCAACCGATAGTCTAGCTCCTTTGCCCACTTACGTCTTAAAAAGTCTTTGATTGCTTCCCTACCTGTGAAGAATTCTGTACGATTCCGCCATTGAGAATCGACTGTATAGGCTAGAGCTACTCTGTCGGGGTTACAACTATTCCAAGCGTCCTCAGCCGCTTTCACCTTTGCCCGTGCTGTTTCCTCAGTAAATGGAGGAAAAAGTGGGGATAACGTTTTAATGTCAACATCGTTAACCGTGTTTTTGTCAAATTTTGCCATCTTCTATAATCGTTGCAAAAAGAAGGAGAAAAAGAAAGGATATCCTAAGTTTAAAAAATATGGTAGATCCCTAGAGTACAAAGTGTCTGGCTGGAAACTATCGGATGATTGCAGGAGTATTGCCTTCACTGATGGATTCCTGATTGGAACACTATCCCTATACTGCAATTCTCAAACTAGAGTTGATTTGTTTCGACTCAAGATAAACCGCGTCCGTGTGGTACGCAAGGCAGATGGGTATTATGCTCAATTCTGCTTTGATGTTGAGCGCAAGGAGGAAGGGAAATATACTGGCTTAGTTGTTGGCTTAGATCTGGGGTTAAAATATTTCACCAAAGACCAAAACGACAACGCTGTTATTTATCCCCAGTTTTTGAGAAAGTCTGAGCGGAGACTTAAAAAAGCGCAGAGACGATTAAGTAAGAAGTTTGTTAGAGGGAAAAAACCTCAATCAAACAACTACCATAAGGTGCGGAAACGACTGGGTAAGGTTCATCTAAAAATCCAAAGACAGCGTAAAGACTGGAGCATAAAGCTTGCCCGGTGCGTAGTGGCATCTAACGATGTCGTAGTCTATGAGGATTTGAAGGTTGCGAATATGGTCAAGAATCACCACTTGGCTAAGTCGATAACAGACGCTAGTTGGTATCAGTTCACTCAATGGTTAGGCTACTACGGGAAAATCTGGGATAAAGCAGTGGTGACAGTTTCGCCTAACTATACTTCACTTGATTGTTCGAATTGTGGAAGGAGAGTGAAGAAGTCACTTAGCACTAGGACTCATTCATGCCCTAAATGTAAGGTGGAAATATGCCGCGATACAAATGCCGCGATTAACATCCTCCAAAAAGGCATGAAAGTGTTAGGAGCCGAATGGAATAACAGTACCTTTGGGCAAAAGGAATCTGCATCGAAAGATGGAAAGCATGGGGAGAAGATCGCCAGTACTATTGATGGGCAACTTGAGATAGCAAGCGGATTTCTGTGAACCATGAAGAGCAAATCCCCGCGCGTTCACGCCGGGGAGTATGTCATAAATTCAAGGCTGTTTAGGGCTAGTAAAAAGCACTGATGATACTGCACCGTTTAAGCGCATTTTCCAGGGTCTACTAGACAAGCTTCTCAAAAGCTAGTGTTTACTTCTTACGTAATTTTAATTAGTAGTTAGTTGAGTTTCTGAATAAGTCAATTCCTGAAACTGAATCACGTCTTGACGAGGATCAACATAAGCAACTTTAATTAGCACTTGTTCACCCAACGCAGGGGAACGTTTAAACGGCATTGGTAACTGTAGTCCTAAGTCCTCTATTAAAATTAATGCCAAACCGCTATCTTCTCGAAGCCACATCATTACTAATGCTTGCCATACCTCATTGGGGTGGCGACGGAGATATTCTAAACCCCAATAGCGGTTGGTTTGCCGTTCTACTAAAGTGACCTCCTGAGTTGCAGTAGTAACGCTCATCATCACTTCTTTAAGCTGCTCAGATGAGAATGGCAAAGCTTCGCCGCGTAGATGTGCTTTTAGCTGAAAGTGAGTTAGTAAGTCACTGTAGCGACGTATAGGAGAAGTTGCTTGCGTGTATGTATCTAGACCTAAACCTGCGTGACGCACTGGATTAATGCTCATTTCACTTTTGGCCATACAGCGACGCATGGCACAAGCACGGACAAATCCTGCGGGTAGTTGTAGTAACTCTTCATCAGAGGGTATTTCAGGCGACGGCTGACCGCGAAAAGGTAGAGCAATTTTATGAACTTGACCATACCTACCTGCAACTTCACCCGCCAAGATCATCATCTCTGCTACCAATTGCCTAGCTGGAGAATCTTCCAAAACTTCGATGGTGATTTCGTCTTCTTTGACCTTAATCATCGCTTCTGGCAAATTAATACTGATTGCCCCTTGGGAAAGCCGCCACAGTTGACGACGTTTGGCTGCTTCCGCGATCGCCGCAATTTCTGGTTCTGCCTGCACTCCCAGTTCCAGCATTTCGTCTACATCTTCGTAGGTCAAGCGATAAGTCGGCTTAATTAAACTTGCTTGAATACTGTAATCTTGGATTGCCCCAGCTTGATCTAAAATCACACCAAAACTTAGGGCGCAGCAAATTTGTCCCTGTACCAAACTCATTGGTCCTGTTGCCAATGCCGATGGAAACATTGGGATCATCCCAGTCGGCAAATATACTGTTGTACCACGTCGCCGCGCATCAAGGTCTAATTCATCTTCTGGAACTAGCCAACGGGTAGGATCAGCAATATGCACCCACAAGCGTTGCCGTTGATCAGGAAGCAATTCCCAACTAAGACCATCATCTATCTCGCTGGTACTCTCATCATCAATTGTATAGACCTTAAGATGTGTCAGATCCAGGCGGATTGAAACGTCAAGGTCAGGTGGTGGATACTCTAAGCGCTGTTGCGCCACATCTAATACCTTGGTAGGAAACTGAACCGGAATTGACGAGCGCCGCAAAAATAGATTTTCGTGAACGATCCATATACCTAAATCCACCAACAGTTCAAAGGCTGCATGGGGAGTTGCAGACCGTCCTAAAGCGGTCATGGTTTCTAAAACAGTAGCCGGAGGAGGATAGGCACGCGCTAGAATCTCTGGATTTAGCCCAGCTTTTACACCCTCAGCTACCACAACTGCATAACGTTCCAGCGCTTCTAGGCGCTGGCGATCGTAGCGCTCCCACTCCACAACTTCGCCGTTAAGCGCCAGGGAAACCCGCCTCAAAAATTCTTGCTGCTCTCGCTGCCGATTTGCCTCTACTTCTATCTGGTGCTTTCTTTCTGCTACCTGAGCAACTGTTCGCGGCTCATAAGCGTTTCCCTTTTGCTTGAAATACAGCTTATCTTCTGACAGTAAGTAATAAGCGGCATAGCACTGCGGTGGACTTTGATCAGAAAACAGCAGATTCGCTAGTTGATTTGGATTTACGGCTTCACCTTCTTCAACCAGCAGTTCCCACGCTACTTCTAGGCTTGCAGGATCGAGATAGGGCTTTACTTCGTCTAGAAATCTAGGAATTTCCGACGATTTGTATGTCTCGCCAGCAACCTCATAAGTGATTTGTCGGGGAGCGAGGCTGTGAGATTGACCACGCTCGTCTATTACAAACCAGCGTGTTTTACCATCTGGACGATCTACTACCGCAAGTCGGCGATGCGCCAAAGGTGACTTACCCGTTCCAGGCTCGCCTTGTAACCTAAATTCAACCAGCCTTCCCTTGTCCACCACGATCGCGATTAGTAATTAGCACTTTAACCTGTAATCAGTTGAGTCTTTAAGATCAAAACTCAAAAATTCAAAACTTTGTTTAACCTTCTTGGTTGATGAATGGTAACAAAGCTATCAGCCGCGCACGCTTAATCGCTACTGTTAAGTCTCGTTGTTGGTTAGATGTTAATCCTGTAATCCGACGTGGCAATATCTTACCGCGCTCGGTAATAAACTTACGTAACAAATCGACATCCTTATAATCAATTGGATCTCCTGGCTTAATTGGAGACAGGCGACGACGGTAGTAACTCATTTTTACTTAATTTCCTTGTGGACAGTGTGGCTATTACAGTGAGTGCAGAACTTTTTAAGTTCTAGCCTGGCCGTTGTGTTACGGCGGTTTTTTGTGCTGGTGTAACGAGAAACACCGGGCGATCGCTTGTTGGCGTTACTGCGACACTCGGTACATTCTAATGTCACAATAATGCGGACACCCTTACTTTTAGCCATAATTTTACAAACACTAAAATCCTGAACAAATTTAACACAAACGTCTATTTTCTCACACGATCGCGAACTTGGGCAATTAATCGTTTGACTTTAATATCAAGCGAGTAGCCCCGGCGTGTAGAAACGATTATAGTCTGAGCAATGCGATCATGTATTGCTTGCCGTCTTTGAGTGTCGGATAAGGCAGAACTAAGGTCAATTGCTAAAGGAATTACTAGCAACACAGCGCCTGCATTTGTCGCTAAATTGTTCAAGGCGATCGCAACCAAAAGAGCGCCAAAGCCTGTTAATGCCTCTCGCTGGGAAAGTGCTTGTAATTCTGGAACTCTCCCTAACTGCGCATCCAGCACCTTCATATCTAACGCATAGCGACCTAAACTTTGCCCTTGATTGTTGTAGACTGCTAATACCCGCACTCCCCACCAAGCCAGAACAAAAACGACTACCTGGACAAATTGGAAGCCTGGACGATTACCACCCAACACTGAACTGAGTAGCCAGACACTGACAAAATCAATTCCAAAAGCTATACCTCGTCTCCAAATTTGAACCCTTGGAAAGCGCAGGTAATGTTTGAGTCGATGGGGGCTATTATGCCCCGCACCTCTCATTTAGATCCGAGCGTGCTGTTTTCACCGCACTCGGCTCCCGATTCAATTAGGCTGTGCCTTTTGCTCATGTGTATGTAATCATGGCAT
>JAHHHE010000072.1 GCA_019359535.1 Gloeocapsa sp. UFS-A4-WI-NPMV-4B04 | reverse complement strand
GCTACTATTTTCTCCCTAAATAGTTTATTGTCAATAATCACCCTCTTTCTCTCCATATTTTCAAGGGGGTCTGCGGCTGGAAAGCCCTTGCCTAACTTGCTTTCATCCTGGTTGTCGCCCCCTCAACTTTAACTCTCCAGCGTTTCTAGCGCAGAGCCAGAATTACTAGAGACGAGATATTTTCCCTATAGCGAAATCTATATAATGCTCAATTTGTATAGCTTTTACTCTGTAGAAATATCAATAAAATAAGATTAGAGTGTTTTTATTTCGGTAAGGAGTATTCTATGGATAGTCAAAAGACAGAATCAATAGTGACCATATTCTGTCATCCAAATGGGACTGGTTGTCAAGTTAATACAAGCAGTGGTGAACTGTTTAAAGAGTTTACCGATTCTAGTGACTACCAGGTCAACTTAAAAACCGCAGAAGCATGGTTAGCGGAACATGGGTTTGTTCATGCAGGGGGCAG
The DNA here is from genome assembly GCA_019359535.1 of Gloeocapsa sp. UFS-A4-WI-NPMV-4B04. Lineage (GTDB taxonomy): Bacteria > Cyanobacteriota > Cyanobacteriia > Cyanobacteriales > Chroococcidiopsidaceae > JAHHHE01. The sequence continues at coordinate 23,316 of JAHHHE010000072.1, read as the reverse complement.
CGATTATGCAAAGTATGATCCACTAATGATTGGTGACACTTCTGGGAGTAATTACGAGTAAGAGAAGTAAGGGCAAAGATGGCAAATTTATATTTTGCAGACACGCCTCTAAGCTTTTTTCACACTTATGGATAGTAAGTGCATAACGGTGAATATTCTCTTACAATTGGCTAGCGTTCGTAGTCAACTTAGTTAATTCTTTCAAGTGCCAAACCCCCAGAATTTTGCCGATACATCCAATCCTACTGTTGTCAAACTTCTAGAAGCTGATGCTTTCCTAGCGACAACTGAAGCCCAGTTGAACGCTCAACTTCAGTCGATTCAGGAGAAACGCAAGAGTCTCAAAACTGTTATTGACCTGTTTGCTCCCACAGATACTGCCATTGCAACAGAGATAGCAATACCAGCACAGACAGCAGTAGTTGCTGAAGCAGAGGCTGAAGTTGTAGCTCAACAGGCTGAACCTCCTGCCAAAGATGAGGTAACACCAGAGCTAGATACCACAAAGACAGACACTACTGCTGATGTTGAGACACCAACAGTGCCAGATACTCAAAAGCGGCAAACAAAGAAGAATTCAGCCCCTGCTGGCAAAAAGCCGAGTGCAAAATCCCTACCTAAGCAGAAGGCAAGCAAAGAACAAGAAACTTGGCAACAATATCTACGCTCCGAGTTTAGCAACGCAACCCTAGCTACTGCTGTATCTGAAGTTATGCAAAAGCAGCCTTCTCAGGTACTAAACACTGCGGCGATAGTAGATGCCATATTTGTAGATGAAATACCACGAGAGGTGCGAAGTAAGGCTCGTGAGCTGGTTTCAAATGTTCTCTCGGTTGGTGTCAAGAAGGAAAAATGGTATCGAGGTGAAGTAGGCAGCTACAGTATGTCAAAAGCAGCAGTTTAGGACTCGGTAGCATAGTTGTTGGGCATCACGCCTAGAGTTTTGCCATTTGGTGGGGAGCGATGCCAGCAAAGCTGGCTTGCCGTTTCCGGCTCGCTGCTGCTTGGGGTTGGATTGGTGGCATAAATACGCCGATGAGTGTTGTTTGCTCAACTCGCACCAGCCTTTGCTATCAAGCAAGGGTTTGGGGGACTAAGGTGGCGAGTGCTGATGTGCCAACACCTAAATGCACTAAAACTCGCAATGGACTCGTGTGTCTTTACCCCAAGCGATCGCCAGATCAGACTCGTACCCAAAATCAATCCAAGTAGAAGTGGTTGTGTCACAAAAACAGGGAAGTGGTAAGGTGGGAAAGCTGAAAACTCCCACCCTGCTGTTCCATGTCTACTCCGTCTCTATTTAGGTGGCGACACTTTTTGCCTGAAATCATCTTGCTCAATGTCCGTTGGTATTGCCGCTACGCCTTGAGCTACCGTGACTTAGAGGAAATGATGGCGGAGTGAGGGATTGAGGTAGACCATTCGACCATCAACCGCTGGGTTCTGGAATATAATCCAGAATAAGACAAGCGAATCCGTCCTCACTTGCGAAGCAGGAAGGATTTGTGGAGAGTCGACGAAACGTATATCAAGGTGAAAGGGCGGTGGAAGTATCTGTATCGTGCAGTGGACTCGTAGGGGAAAACAATGGACTTTCTGCTAAGTGCTAAACGTGACGCGCTTCTCAGCAGAGCGGTTTTTGCGGAAAACTCTCAAGGCTACTCAAACTCAGATGCCAATGGTAATTAACGTGGATAAGAATGCCGTATATCCGCCTACTATTGACGACCTTAAAGCTGAGTCACAGCTTCATGCAATTACAGAACTGTGGCAAGTTAAGTACTTGAACAACCTTGTCGAGCAGGAGCACCGATTCATTAAACGATTGACTAAACTGGGAATGGGATTTGGGTCGTTCGACACAGCACGACCCACCTTGCGACGAATGGAAGCAATGCATATGATTCTTAAAGGGCAGGTTCAAGGTGTTAGCAAAGGCGATGTCCGAGCATCAATAGAATTGGTGCCTTAACTTTTTGGAATTGCACAATAATAAACCGGGAATGAGATGGATTCCCTGTCCTCAATTTATTTTTGCGACACAACCAGGATTTTTACCCTCCGGTGCTGCTTGTACAGCTTCCGCTCCAAACTAGCGACCCTATCCTCAAGGGAAGCGATATTTATGTGTAATTCCTGACTTAGTAACAAACCTAGAGCAAAATTGTCAAATGGCACACACTTTTTGACTGAAGCTAACCCTATTCTCTTCTCATGCTAAAGACATAACTCCGTGAATTGCAGTAGGCGCGCTACGAAAGCATTTCACAGTTTTGGATGATGTGGCTTTGCATCCTGCTTCAAACCAATAATTGAGGAACGGACGTGAAGAGAAGAGACTTCATAACGGCAGTCGCTGCGTCTGCTGGTTCAGTCTATGCTGCTACGCAGGCATTAGGTTTGTTAGAGAAACCAGCCGCTGCACAGAAACCACCGTTTAGACTTCAGCCCAACGGGAGGCGTAAACGCATTATTATTCTTGGTGCCGGTTTAGCAGGAATGACTTCCGCCTACGAGCTGGGCAAGGTTGGTTACGAATGTACTATCTTAGAAGCAAGACCTCGGGCTGGCGGTCGGTGCTGGACGCTGCGAGGTGGAGCTAAAGTCCCTGAAATTGATGGGACAACGGGGACACCGATTTCTTTACAAACGGTAAAATTTGATCAAGGCTTGTATTTCAATCCTGGTCCTGCTCGGATTCCATATCATCACGTAACTATAGATTACTGTAAAGAACTCGGTGTCCCCATAGAAATTATTGCCAACCTGAGTCGCCAGCAATACTACTATCGGGAAAACGGTGGTCCTCTGTCCGGTCGCAAAATTCACGTCCGCGAAGCTGAAACCGATATGCGTGGCTATATCGCAGAACTTCTAGCTAAAGCTGTCAATCAAGATGCACTGAATGCAGAGTTAACGGCTGAAGATAAAGAAAGAATGATTGAGTTTCTCAGGACGTATGGAGGACTAGATGCAGATTTGTTTTACACAGGTTCGAGCCGACGTGGTTACGCTACACCCCAGGGCGCTGCTGATAGTCCAGGAGAAGTAGCCGATCCTTACGACCTCAGCGCCTTACTGCAATTGGGATTTGCTGGCGACGCGGTGTCTGAATGGGGATTTGATCAACAAATGACCATGTTTCAGCCGGTTGGCGGCATGGATCAAATAGCTAAAGCCCTTGAACGTCAAGTTGGTCGATTGATTACTTACGAAGCAGAGGTGAAGCAGATTCGCAAGACACCCGAAGGTGTTCGCATTTTGTATACCGACAAGTCAGGTAATAGGCAACAAGCAACAGGCGACTATTGCATCTGTACGATTCCGCTACCAGTACTCAAAAGCATCCCGTCTGACTTTTCCCCTGAAATGCAGCAAGCGATCGCTGGCGTTGCTTATGCAGTGACAGGTAAAAGTGGTTTACAGTTCAACCGCCGTTTCTGGGAGGAAGACGAAAACATCTTTGGCGGCATTACTCAAACCGACCAGGAAATTGATCAGATTTGGTACCCCTCAACTGGTTTCCTATCTAGTAAAGGGGTTTTGGTAGGCTACTACAACTTTGGTGACCAAGCAGCTACATTCGGAAATCTACTGCCAGCTGAACGCGTATCCTTGGCAGTGGAACAGGGCAGTAAGATCCATTCTCAGTATAAAAACCATTTTGAGAACGGAGTTTCAGTTTTTTGGCCTAAAATTCCCTATAGCTTGGGTGGCTGGGCAACCTACACAACACAAACTCGGCAGCAGTATTATCCTAGACTGAATGAACCCGACGGCAATATTTACTTGTGCGGAGAGCATCTAAGCTACCTGACAGGCTGGATGGCTGGTGCTTTTGAATCGGCACGCTTAGTAACGACAAAAATAGCTGCACTGGCTTAGTTGTAGTTGCTATTCCGCCTCACTAATACCTATTTCGGTGCTAGATAGAGATTCTTTTAATTCAGCCTTAGCTCAATTGAAATACACCAGACGCACTCAAAGCGAAGGATCAAGCTATGAAAGGATACATCAGCCAGTTATTTAAACTGGGTCGTTGGTTACTATTAACTCTCTGTGTCAGCCTGATTGTCATGCAATTTTCAGGTGCAGATGTTAAGGCATTTGCAAAATCAGCACGCCCATGGAGGGTTACTTTTTACGGTCAGAATACATCGCCTATTTCGTCAGCTGTTGCAGTACCTGTTCGTCAACCCTACTTTTGGACAAGTGGGACAGTACCGCCAGAGATTGACCTAAACGCACCAGTAGATTCTACTGCTCGCTTTGGTGATATGAAAACTCAAGCTGTTGGTATCTTTAAACGATTTGAGACTCTTTTAGGCGAAGTTGGTCTTAGCTTGAATGACGTGATTTACCTTCGCGCCTATCTCGTAGCTGATCCACAGACAAAACAAGTTGATTACCAAGGTTGGTTCGATGCCTACGCTCAATTTTTTAATAATTCAACAAATCCGACTAAGGTTGCTCGCTCAACTGTTGCAGTTGCAGGTCTTGTCAATCCAGGCTGGTTAATTGAGATTGAGGCGGTGGCTGTCTATCCAAAAAAACGTGATCGTGATTCTTAAATTCAAGTTTAGGGTTAGTCTTTCAGAGACTATAGTTGACACTCCCCATCCCAGTAGATGGGATGGGATTCCTGGTTCATTGGTTCGACTTAATTTCAGATTTCCTGTTCGATGTCAAAGTAAAATCTTAATCACTCATGGAAATAATTATGCATCATAGGAGCATTCTGAGTGCAGTCTCGATTTTTAGTAGCTTGGGAATATGTCTCACTCCAGCCTGGGCTGAAAATAAACAAATCGATTTTACTCCCGATGGTCAGAGCAATCAAAATGCTCATACTAAACAATTTGATTTGACCCTCAACGTTGATAACGTGCAAACTTTTGCAGACTTAAGGCAACAAGCAGAACTCCTAGCTCGGAGCTTTATTGAGCAGGGATTTGCAGAAAGCTCTAGTATTATAGAAATTTCTGTCAAAATTATAGGCGATCGCCATGGGCAGCAAGTCCCACTTCTATTTTCCCGAGTTTCCCGCTCTAATTGGCAAAAGCAGCCTGAAATTCAGCCGTGGACAAAGTATTTTGGTAGTTCTGCAGTGCTGCTAGGTTTCCTTAAACCTCAATCTCAGCAGGCTTCACCTCCACGTTTCAGTCCAGCAACGCAGTTGACTTCATCACCACCAAGTCCTACTACACAGCAACAGACTTCACCTCCTTCAGGTACTTCTATACCATCTGGAGCTAGCCCAGAAGAATCCGATCCTGGATATCGGTAGTGCGATCGCACTTGGTCAGAACGGTATTGTCAACTTAACCTAAACGTAGAATAATCGTCCTGATTCCACTTTGTTCGCAACTGCTTGCCCATGTACTCCCGGCATCGTTTTCCCAGCGAAATCATCAGTTACTGTGTCTGGCTCTACTACACTTTCCCCTTGAGCTACCGAGACATTGAGAAAATGATGCTGCATTGCAGGATTGAGGTGACGTACGAATCGATTCGGGAATGGTGCCAAAAATTCGGACAGCAATATGCAAATCAGCTTCGGCGCAACCGCTTTTACGTCACAGATAAATGGCATCTCGATGAGGTCGTGGTGACAATCAAAAAACAGCAATATTACTTGTAGCGGGCTGTGGATGCTGCGGGGAACGTACTGGATGTTTTGCTGCAACGGCAGCGAGACACCAAGGCGGCAGAGCGTTTTTTCCGCAAGCTGTTGAAGAAACAAGGTTTCGTGCCTCGTGTAATTGTGACCGACAAGCTCAAGAGTTACGCAGCGGCAAAGAAACAGGTGCTCAAGGGCGTGGAACATCGCTACTCACAAGGGGCTGAATAATCGAGCAGAGAATTCCCACCAACCGACAAGAACGCGAGAACGACGTATGCGGAAATTCAAATCACCTGGACAAGCTCAAGGTTTTCTCTCCGCTTTTGGACCAATTCGCGACCACTTTCACCCTAAACAACATCAACTGACTGCCCAACGCTATCGTCAACAGATGCGCCAACGACTTGAAGAGTGGCGAGAAGTTGCTGGGCTGAATCCTGCTGCATAGTCTGAGTGCTCCTGACTACTCAGGAATCATCATGCCTATTTTTGAATTTATTTTATTAAGTTGGCAATGCCTATAGGAGATGTAGTTAGGACTCTTATTATAAGATGTCTAAACTGAATACTCTTTGCATGACTTACTGCCAAGATGTCTCTACTCGTGCTTTGGGTTGCCTATTTTGAGATAGATTCTAAGGGTCTAAGCTCTAATAACAATTTGTTCTTGCCTCCTATATTGACTTTTTCAGGACGTATTTGAATCTTTAACTTGAGGCAAAGTTTTCTATTTTTGCTGTGTTTAGTTACTTGCAATACAATCGTCTTATTTTTCGTTTTCTACTATAGGCAAGATAGATCCTTGAGTATAAATTTGTGATATCTCTTATCAGAGTTCAGTAACTATCCAGCAGTGTAAATCTGAGGGTTGTACTCTCATTCTTTGCTTCCCTAATCTTCATCTGTTTCTATTAACCGCTCCGTGACCATCTCATCTTAGGCAAGGACAATCATGGAAACCGAAATGGCAATCGGCAGTGACACTTTAACTGCCACGCTGGAGCCTTTAGCGTCAGATCTGAAAGAGCCCAAGAAAGACAAAAAGAAGCATAAGGGCAAAAAAGACAAACTAAGCAAAACTCCAGAACTAAAAATGCTTTACCGTACTTCTGAGGGCGAAAGTAGTTCTAAACTCTCTAGGAAAGAGTATGAAAAGGAACTGGCTCGTTTACAGGTAGAACTGGTAAAAATGCAATATTGGGTAAAGAATACAGGTGCCCGCGTTGTCATCCTGTTTGAAGGGCGCGATGCAGCAGGTAAAGGAGGCACGATTAAGCGCATTACCGAATCGCTGAATCCACGTGGCTGTCGTGTAGTGGCATTGGGGACGCCAAGTGATCGCGAAAAGACCGAATGGTATTTTCAGCGCTATGTGCCGCATCTTCCCGCAGCAGGTGAGATCGTCTGTTTTGATCGCAGTTGGTATAACCGTGCTGGGGTAGAGCATGTGATGGGTTTCTGCACGGATGAACAGTACCAGGAATTCATGCAAACCTGTCCAGAATTCGAGCGGATGTTAGTCAAATCTGGCATCGTTTTACTGAAGTACTGGTTCTCAGTCAGCGATGAGGAACAAGAGCGCCGCTTCCAGTCTCGCACCACTGATCCGGCTCGTCGCTGGAAACTAAGTCCGATGGACCTGGAGTCGCGTGATCGGTGGGTGGAATACTCTCAAGCCAAAGACGTGATGTTTGCTCACACCAACATCCCCGAAGCCGCCTGGTTCACTGTAGAAGCGGACGATAAAAAACGTGCCCGTCTCAATTGCATCAGGCATTTCTTGAGCAAAATTCCCTACGTTGATATGATGCCAGAACCGCTGAAACTGTCACCACGCAAGAGCGCTCCCCGTGACTACGTGCGCCCACCGGTCAGCGAGCAGTTCTTTGTGCCGCAAGCGTATTAAGCCATTCACCCACAGTTTTAGTTATCCACTACCCTCGCAGATGTTGTGAGCGTTGATGTTGCATGCTTCACAGGGAACCCAATACTTTTAGGAATTAAATCATTATGACCCATGAATTGCGCGTTCAAGCCATCTCTCAAGTTACCGATCGCAAGCCCCTGCCGTCCAAAATTCCGCAACGGCTAGAAGCACTGTGGGCAAACGATGTGTTTACCCTGAGTAAGATGCAAGCCAGTTTGCCCAAAGACGTGTTTAAATCGGTCAAGCATACTATTCAAACGAGTGGAAAACTAGATGTATCTATAGCGGGTGCGGTTGCCGCTGCAATGAAAGATTGGGCAACTTCCAAAGGTGCACTCTACTACTCTCACGTTTTCTATCCACTTACCAATGCGACTGCTGAAAAGCACGATGGTTTCATCTCAGTGCAGGGCGATGGAAGCGTCATCACAGAATTTACCGGCAAAGTTCTAGTGCAGGGCGAACCGGATGGCTCCTCATTTCCGACTGGTGGACTTCGCTCAACCTTTGAAGCTCGCGGCTATACGGCGTGGGATGTCACCAGTCCTGCCTATGTGATGGAGACCGATAATGGGGTGACGTTGTGCATTCCCACGGTGTTCATCTCTTGGACAGGTGAAGCCTTGGATCAGAAAACGCCGCTGTTACGCTCTAATTCGGCAATAAACAAAGCCGCAACTCGCGTGTTAAAACTGCTAGGGCATACTGAAGTTGCGCCAGTGAACTCGAGTTGTGGCCCAGAGCAGGAATACTTTCTGGTTGATGCTCATTTTGCTCATAGCCGCCCCGATTTGCTGCTGACAGGCAGAACCCTGTTCGGTCTCCTCGCGGCCAAAGCTCAGCAATTTGATGATCATTACTTTGGCGCTATCCCTGATCGCGTCCAGGTTTTCATGCAGGACGTGGAAGAGAGGATGTATCGGCTAGGCATTCCAGCCAAAACTCGGCACAACGAAGTAGCTCCCGGTCAGTTCGAGATTGCGCCAGTTTTTGAAGCGGCCAATGTGGCAAGCGATCATCAACAGTTAACAATGACCATCCTCAAGAGCACGGCCAAGAAACATGGCTTTGTTTGTCTCCTGCACGAGAAGCCTTTTGCCGGAATAAATGGTTCAGGTAAACACGTCAACTGGTCAGTCGGCAATGCCACTCAAGGCAATTTGCTTGATCCGGGCGATACCCCCCATACGAATATGCAATTTTTGCTGTTCTGTGGGGCGGTGATTCGGGGCGTGCACAAATATGGTCCGCTCTTGCGGGCCGTTGTTGCCACGGCTAGCAATGATCACCGCTTAGGTGCGAATGAGGCTCCACCTGCAATCATCTCGGTTTATCTAGGAACGCAAGTAGAGCAGGTATTTGAGCAAATTAGCCAAGGACAGCCTGAAAGTTCTGCCCACGCCGGAGTGATGGATCTCGGTGTAGACACTTTGCCTGTTTTCGCCAAAGATCCCGGTGATCGCAATCGCACGTCACCTTTTGCGTTTACGGGCAACCGATTTGAGTATCGCGCAGTCGGTTCGGGTCAGTCGGTTTCGGGTCCACTCGTTGCGATGAATACTATTGTGACAGATTCCTTAACTTGGATTGCCGATGCGTTAGAGAGCGAGATGGCAAAGGGGACTGACCTCAATGTTGCTGCCCAAATAGTTCTCAAAGAGGTGATTGACAAGCACGGTGCTGTGATCTTTGGCGGCAACGGCTATTCAGAAGAATGGCACAAGATAGCGGTTGAGGAACGGGGTTTAGCCAATCTGCGGACGACAGCCGATGCGTTGCTAGTCTTAAAAGCCGAGTACATTGAAGAACTGTTTGACAGAGTCGGCGTGCTTACGCCTGTTGAGCTAGAAAGCCGATTCGATGTTCGTGCCGAACAATACATCCGGGCAATTGAAGTCGAAGCCAAACTGGTGGTGAGTATGGCAAAAACAATCATCTACCCCGCTGCTGTTCGCTATCTGTCTGAACTGTCTACTGCGATCGCCAACTCAAAGGCAATCGGGATCGAAATGGACAAGGAAAGCGCCGAAAAAGTGGCGGCGCTAGCTCAATCCATGATAGACAACGTTAGCAAACTCAGTGCCGCGATGAGCAAATCCGATTTTGGCTCGACGGAAAACCATATGCAGTATTTTGCCCAAACGATCCGTCCTTTAATGGACAAGGTGCGGGAATACGCCGATGCGCTTGAAGGTGAAGTAGCAGATGATTTCTGGCCCCTGCCGACTTATCAGGAAATGCTGTTTGTCAAGTAACGGGTACCAGAACCCCTTAGAAGGGGTAGAACTAGCATCGATGCAGCGAGATGCAGTTTAGCGTCATCCTAAAAAGGAAAAGGTGGGTTATGTAACTAGGACAGGACTTACGCAAAGGCACTAGCAGTATGTTCTGTTCAAGAGGAAGAATCATCGGTAGAGTTCTAATTATAAATTCATTGAGCCGCTAGCACGAATGACGTTCACCAAACTGAACTACTGCCAATATCTACTGAGCAGTCAAACGAACTTCACCCTGACTTACTTGGCAGAGCATTTGCAGCAGTTCAGCCATGACACGATTAATCGGTATCTAGGTGGTGAGAAGCTCACCCCTCGAGTGTTATGAGAGAATGTGAAACCGCTGATTCCTTCAGATGCTGCGGGGTATCTGATTTTCGATGACACTGTATTGGACAAACGCTTGAAATTCTTATTAATTGACAATAAACTAAAATAATTGAGAATAGTCTACATAAAAATAGGCTTTTTAGCATTATTATTATCAATTAAAAGAACTATTTTTGCTTATTGAAAATTTCATAACAAATATTTACGCTTTCCTTGCCAGTCGAGTCCTCACTTCTGACGCTTTCTTTTCAGACATCCTCCCATTGTCAAGAAGTAATGAGATCAGAGTTTGGCTGTATATTGAGTAACATTTTTCAGCTTAGGTAACTGGTTTCATATTGAAGGCTAAGGAATTCTAATCTTTAGAAACTGGAATTAAATCTATGGTCAGTACTGTTGGTGAGAAGAAGGTTGTACATGGTGCTTGCCCCCACGACTGTCCAGATACCTGTGCCATGCTAGTGACAGTCGAAGAAGGTCGTGCTGTAAAAGTGGAGGGCAACCCAGACCATCCCTTCACACAGGGAACTTTATGTGGCAAGGTCAGCGATTACCTTGATCGCGTCTACAGTGCTGACCGCATTCTGTATCCCATGCGGCGCGTTGGTCCCAAAGGTAGCGGTCAGTTTGAGCGTATCAGTTGGGAGGCTGCTCTAGATGAAATCCATGATCGGTTTGAGCAAATCATTAACCAGTATGGTGCCGAAGCCGTTATGCCCTGTAGTTATCTGGGGCATGAAGGATTACTCAATGGTTTGACAGTGGGAGATCCTTTTTTCAATCGATTGGGAGCCACGATTACAGAGCGTACTTTCTGTATTTCCTGCACCAGTACCGCTTACCTGATGACCTATGGTCCGACTTATGGAACTGACCCTGATACCTTCAAACACTCCAAGTACATTATTCTCTGGGGCTGCAATGCCCTTAGTACCAATGTGCATCTATGGTCTTTCATTCAAGAAGCCCGCCAGAATGGAGCCAAGCTGGTTTCAATTGATCCAGTTCGAACCCGCACCGCCAAACAGTCAGATTGGCATATTCCGATCCGTCCGGGTACAGATGGAGCATTAGCTCTCGGACTGATGAATGTCATCATCAACGAGAACTTAGTAGATCAGGACTACGTTGAAAAATACACGGTTGGATTTGCAGAACTCAAAGAACGCGCGCAGGAATATCCACCCGAAAAAGTCGCTAAAATCACCGGAATTCCCGTTGCAGATATTTTGACGCTGGCACGGGAGTATGCCACAACCCAACCATCTGTAATCCGGATTGGGGTAGCGTTGGAGAAGCAAGCAGGTGGCGGACAAGGGATACGGGCAATTTGCTGTTTACCTGCCCTGGTTGGGGCGTGGCGGCATTTAGGGGGTGGGATGTTACAGGCTCCCATGTGGCCCTTCCCAATCCGTTGGGATGTTGTCCATCGTCCTCACTTGATCCAGCCAGGAACGCGAGTCGTGAATCAGTGGCAATTAGGACGAGCATTGACAGGTGAAATTCCACTTGATCCGCCCATTAAAGCGTTGTTTGTCTATAATTGCAACCCAGTAACTCAGGCAGCAGAGCAGGAGAAAATTTTGGCAGGGTTAGCGCGAGAAGACCTGTTTATCGTCGTCAGCGAACACTTTATGACCGATACGGCTGACTATGCTGACATTGTTTTACCTGCTACGACCCAGGTGGAAAATCTAGATTTAATGTTCTCCTGGGGGCATACCTATGTGACGTTGAACTTGCCTGCAATCGAGCCCCTGGGAGAAGCAGTGCCTAATACTGAGTTGTTTCGCCGTCTGGCAGCTCGCATGGGCTTTGAAGAGGAGTTCTTTAAGACCAGTGATGAACAGTTGACGTTGGAAGTTCTCGATTGGTCGGCTCCAGTGATGCAGGGCGTGGATATGGAACTGCTCAAATCTCAAGGCTATGCCAAGCTCAAGATTGATCCGGTTCCTCATACTGAAGGAAACTTCCCAACTCCCTCTGGGAAGTGTGAGTTTATGTCTTCGATGAAAGTGGACGGCAATTTTGTTCTACCTGCCTTCCGTCAAGGGTATGAAGAGTATGAACCGGGAGCGGCAATCGATCCACTACCAGACTATATCCCCCAACGGGAATCAGCACAGAGCAATCCTGAATTAGCAAAGCGTTATCCACTCAACCTGCTTTCTGCTAAATCGCATCAATTTATCAATTCTTGCTTTGCGAACCTGCCGAAGCATTCCAAGTTACAAGGAGAGCCGCGTGTCATCATTCATCCAGAAGATGCTGCCATACGGGGAATTTCCAATGGGCAAATAGTTAAAGTGTTTAATGATCGGGGGACATTTCAAGTTCCTGCTATCGTCAATAATATGACCTGTCCTGGGGTTGTTGTCGCGCCGCTAGGATACTGGCGGAAACTGAGTTGTGCTGGAACCATCAATGCGGCAACGGCAGCTACGTTCACGGATATGGGTCATGCCGCAGCCGTGGGTGATGCTCTGGTAGAGGTTACGGTAACAAGTTGATGTCTGGATTACTGCCGCTCCAACCCCTTGCAGGTGTATTCGGTTGCATTCTGCAAGGGCTAAGTATTACTTCGTCCAGGGGCTATCGCTTTTTGTATAATTGGGTCGTACTACGATGAATGACTTATTCCAATTTGAAGCAGATTTTTCTGCTTCCCTGCGCTGTATTCCGATGCAGGTTCGCTACAAGCTTGATATTTGTAGGATTAAACTTAAACTGCCACAGTGGAATCGATTCTCTGCTGAGGAGCGCCATCAACTCCTAAAGCTGCCTTGTCACACTCCTGCAGAAGTTCAGTCCTACCGATCATTTCTACAGCAACTGATTGAGGCAAAAACTGGAGAAGTAGCAGCTGAGTTACCAATAGAAGCTGATCCAAATTGGCAAAAAGATCCAAACATTCCTGATTCTGTCCATGAGAAAGCCAGGGAAGTTGGGGTTTGTCTAACAATGGTACACTGGGTCGCACTATCCCCAATCCAACGGTTTGCTCTGATAAAACTCAGTCGATCCAACCATGTAAGCCATAACTTTTTACCTGCATTGAGAGAGTTTCAAGTCAGTTGAGTATCTTATCTGAAACATGAGGAAGAAGTGGAGTGTTAGATCAGTATGGTCGAAATATTAATTACCTGCGCGTTTCTTTGACTGATCGCTGTAACCTGCGCTGCATCTATTGTATGCCAGAAGACATGACCTTTCGCCCGCGCTCTGAATTATTGCAAGATGATGAACTCAAGCGACTAATTCCAATTTTTGTTGATTTGCTTGGGTTTGAAAAGATTAGATTAACTGGGGGTGAGCCAACATTACGTGAGAATATTGTTGAGATTGTGCAGAACATCGCGCAGATACCTGGCGTTCGCACGGTTGCGATGACTACCAATGGTGTGCTCTTAAAACAGTTAGCAGCTCCATTGGCTACCGCAGGTTTAGCGCGTATCAATATCAGCCTTGACACACTCAATGCAGAAAAGTTTAGACAGCTCACGCGTTGGGGCAGTGTTGATGAAGTATGGCAAAGTATTCTCGCAGCACAAGCAGCAGGTTTGGCAATTAAGCTCAATGCAGTAATCATGCGTGGCTTCAATGATCGAGAAGATGTCATCAACTTGGCTCGCTTGACCTATGACTATCCCTGGCAAGTGCGCTTTATTGAAATGATGCCCTTTGCGGGAATATCGGGGTTTCAACAAGATCATGTAGTGACGGAACTTGAACTTAAGGCACGACTGAGAGACGAACTCGGTGAACTAATCCTTTGCCATCAAGGCCAACTGGACGGTGAGGCTCGTGTTTATCAGTTAGAAGGGGCAGTGGGAAGCGTGGGTTTCATCAGTTCAGTCAGTAAACCCTTTTGTGCGAGCTGTAATCGGGCACGACTGACTGCTGATGGTCAGCTGCGATTGTGTTTGCTACGAGAACAAGAGCTAGATGTATTAGCGCCCCTACGTCATGGGGCAACGGATCAAGCATTGCGCTGTTTGCTTAAGGAAAGTATCTGGTCTAAACCTTGGGGACATGGTTTGGCGGAACAGACTGTACCGCTCAACCGAGTAATGTCTGAAATTGGAGGTTAGACGGTATTGTCAACTTGAGCCGGAAGCAGGATACTTGTAATGCTTTCACTCGGTTCGCAACTGCTTGTCCAGAGGGCGTTGCTGAATTAACAGTGGATCAGGTGGTTAGGGGAATTGTCCTAAATCTTAAATAGTGCATCAATAGGCGGACGGAACATCGTAACATCCAGGGCAAACGCATCTTATTTTTGAAAGGCAGACTGGGCAAGGGTTTTAGGCATTTAGTATTTATGATTATCGATTCTTGAAATCCTTACTACATAAGGCATTCAGAATTTAGATGCGTTTGCCCTGTCGTAACATCTCAAGAGATTTTGAGTAACAAAGAGTTGCTCGATGTAACCTAGCTAAATAATGTCTTAATCTCGTATTTTCTCCTTCAACTCTGGTCAAGAGAATTTTGGGTAATACTAAATGCTTTTCTGGGTTGATGTATTGGCATAAACACAATACCCATCCGTTAAGTAAGTGCGACTTTTCCAGGTTTCAATTCTCTGCCAAAGCTGGGCAAAAGTTTGTCCACTACGATCACCTATTTCCATGGCTAAGATGCCAGTAGCATGATGGTTGATGGCTGTCCAAAGCCATATCTTGTTGTTCTTCCGACCAATATAGGTTTGAAGTTCATCCAATTCGGCTACAGTCGGCTGCTCTTCTTCATCTTCTGGCAACTTTTGTGCTGACTCTTTGACCCAGATCATGATAGTCGTATGGTGAATTCCTGTTACTCTTTCAATAGCGCGGAATCCCATGCCATTCAAGTACATTTCTAGACAAATCTTTTTGACTTGAGAGTGATAACCGTTAATAGTAGCGCTCACCCTATGAAGAAGCGATTCCTTCAAGCAATTTTTGAGCAAAAAGCGGCGGCACTGCATTACCAATCACACGACTTGCCAGCCTTCTCGACTCTGGTAGTTGATAACTATCAGGAAAGCTTTGAAACCGAGCAAGAGCGCGGGGTGTCATTGCCACGACAGAGCCATGCACTAGCTCTTTAGCGTAACTACTGGATGAAGCACCGGTATCATCAACAATAAAGGCTCTTGGGATCACGCAAGGACGATGCAGCCATGTAGTTGTTACACAAGGGGCTGGTTTGTCGAAGCTACGGACTGTACTTCTGCGGATCGTATTTCTACTCTCTACAAGGCTTGTTTGTGCTAACACGGGCATCCGCCTAATCTGCCAAGCAGCAAACTGGGATTCGGGTAGAGTTGGAATCAGATCCGCTACAGCTTCATACCATCCACGCCATTTTTGCACTGGTGGTAGCGGTGGCACAAAACCATCTTTGACCGCTCTTAAGATCAGCCTACGTCTTGTCTGTGGTACACCCCAATCTGCGGTATTTAATACTGACCACGTAGTCCAGTATCCAAGCTGATGCAGTACATTTACAATTGCATGGAATACTCTCGCTTTTCGGTAAGCCTCGACATTCTCCAAAATAAATGTTTTCGGTTGCAGAGTTTTTAAAAACGGAATAATGGCATACCCGATGTCAGCATCAACTCTTTTAGGTAGGCTCTTGCTTCTAGCAACACTCCATTCCTGACAAGGTGGTGCCCAAAGTACATCTGGGCGATCAAGGCTATTGGGGTTCACCTCAGCCACTGATTTAACAATTGGTTGATGCCCCAGATTAGCAGCAAAAACGGAGGCTATGTCTGGGTCAAGCTCTATCCCCCAAATCGGTTGAAACTGTGCCATTGCTGCCCCGATATCAGCACCGCCTCCGCCGGAGAACAACGAGGCAAACGTCTTCATTCTTTACCCTCGATCTGAATGGCGTTAATAATGGCATTGCACAGGGATAACTTCGCCTCATTACTCAAGCCGAAAAGATGTTGGACATTGGGGATGTTGTTGCCATAGTATTCAACGTAAACACCCTCTGGCTTAATAGCTTTAGCCATCAGCACAATCAACAACGCAGATTTCTGGGCATTATTCAATTTTTCTAAATGAGAACCGTAGAAGTTCTCAACATGAGCGAGTATGCCTGCATCCTTCGTACCACTGGGAGCAGAAGCATAGTAGCCGACTGGTTTGATCATCGGTGTAATGGCTGTAAAGTTCTTGGGTCGACAAAATAGACTTTTAACGGCGGTGCTAAACGAGTAGAACGCACCGACTTAGTAGGGTTATCAGCCGTGCCTCTCTGTGTATTCGTTGGTGCTGTCCCCGTGTAATAAAGTCTGGTTCTGTTTTGCATCGGGTGAGTACGGTGGTATATTTGTCCCTCTTTTTCAAGCTTTCTCAGCAACTGCCCAACAGTTGCCACACTAACGCTCAGTTGAACTGCTAGCGTTTCTTTCCTTTGTCCTGGGGAATCCACAAGAAGTGTTAGCAATTTTTCTTGCCTTAATAGCAACGAATCAGCTTTCTTACAGTTCGCTCTAGCGGTCTGCTTTTTGCACACCCCGCCCCATACATCATTGGGCAGAACTCCTGTCGGGAATACCAGCCGCGTTGTGGGTGATTCTTGCACAAGGGCGATCGCGCATCTTAAGCGGACGATGCTGAGTATTTCCCAGCATCCCTGATGTAGTTCCCACACCACAACGAGGGTCATACCATCCGCTCGATTAATCACAGGAGATAATGATTTCATTGCTTTGCCTCCAATAGATGCTCTAAAACAGCTAGTTCTTCCGTAATCCCTCTAACAAGAGCGTTTCTTGCCTTGGACAGACAATTGCAGTAGTTAATTTAATGGAGTTGATGAATTTACCGCCATGAGGGTTCAAAGAGACGCTTGTATGCTAGAGCTATTGTTAACCCCGCCTTCTGCTCTAACGTTAGTGATTGCAAATGTTGGTCTAAGGAGTGCAGAATGACTTCATCAGCTAAGTTACGTAAGTAGGTAACACAATTGACCATATTTGCTCCTGGGAAATAAAAATAATGTCGTCTTTACGTCGTCGGTCTAGGAATCATCAGGATGGATACCTTGCAGCCGCTATCGGAGGCGCAATTGGTGCTGTAGCGTTGATGATTTTGGGTCAGCATTTAGGGATTGCCTACGTCAAAATGTTCATGCCCAATGCCGAACTAGAGGGAGTCATTCCGCCTTCAATCGGTGCATTTATCGGTTGGTGGCTAGGCTCAGCGTTAGGGTGCTGGTTATGCTTACTCGGAGGACGCTACCAACAGGCTAAAAGAACAGCTATTTTACTGTTGGTACTAACTCCTTTGGGAATAATCTGTTGGATGTTTGCTTATGTTAGTTTTTTAAATTGGGTTAGCGGTACTATGACTGATTTAGAGGTTGTACAACTACAGTTAAGACTTAGACTACTAAGTATTGGTTTAATGGTCGTTGCAATACCATTGCTGGCACGATTTTTGACTTAACTATTTGTTGCCCTCTTGGATAAATAGAGTTGTCTGGAAATAAGACAGAAAATCCTTGAAAGCCTTGCATAGCAGGCGTTTTAAGTGATCATATTAAAAATGCTTGTAACCCATGCATGGCAAGGCTTTCAGACATTATTATGGTTATTACCCGACAAGTCTAATATAAGCCTCAGCAACATACCACGCTAAGGCAAGGATAATATTTGGTTGGCAACGCTACTCGACAACCCTTTCCCAAAAGTTCCAATTGAATGTTCCAACAGAAACATTGTTGCTTTTTCTGGTCACAACTGGTACTGCTGATGCCGCCGTAGTCGATATCGTTATTGTTGTGTTGAATGTCAATCTTAAAACTCTTCCAAATCCCCATCCTCTACCGTTACTCCTCCAACTTTGTGTTGCATCTGCGCCTTGTAATTAACACTTTTGAGTACAGGTGCAGCTTGAGCTTTCACGCTTGCTTTAGCCTGATGCCACAAAAACTCCGCAACTGCCTCTGGGTCTTCGTCTACGTCCACCTTGGCATAAAGGCTAATACTTAGCTCCATGCTCTCATACCCACCAAGGTTAAACTTGCGCCTGTACTCAACACCAACTGTGTTTATCTGCATACAACAAAATATTTGGCTAAAAGTGTAAATTCTCTGTCCGCCACCAGATCATGGAAATGTTGTTAACCAAATTGACGGCTCATCTTCTACTCGTTGACTCACAAGTGTTGCTTACGCTGTCTTTTGCGTCTGCTCTACACGACCATGTGCTGCATCAATCTTGGCTACTGCGCGTTGAGTAACTGCCTGCCAGTTTGTGTCCTCAGCATAAGGTGCATATACAGCTTGTCCCGTTGTGGGATTATAGATCCGGCAGAATAACACTTGCTCAGTCTCACCTGGTTCCACGGCAATCGTCATTGGTTGCGAAAATGCTTTAATTGGTAACTTGGATAGGGTGTACAACAATCCTTTAGCAAACAAAGTTTCCGCTCCTGCCTGGATCACATAATTTCGGTCGGCTCGAATGTGCAGATTTACTTTGTTTTCTACTTTTCCCTTATATTCTTTTTGCTCAATTTCTAAACGTTCAATAATGCCCGTCAGTGCGTTAAATTCAATCGGCTCATGCTCATCTTTTGCGCCATTCCAAAAGTACCAAAGTGCGTCTGGATACTTGCGATTAGCATAGATATAACGGGCTTTAGGCGAGTGTCTAAATCCTAGTACCTGGTTTGAGGTGCGTAGTTGGGCAAGAATTTCTTGCAATAAGTAATTGCTATCTAGATTAGTGTCCATAGTGATGTTTCTTGCTATGAGCCGTATAAATGTAACAGTGCTGCGGCTAGTGCTTTGTATTAGCAACTGGGTAAAAGGGACGCTTTCATCAATTAGCCGGAGAATTACCTTGCAGCTTGACTAGATGAGCGCTCAGTTTTTGAAGGTATTGCCGTAATACCTTCTGCCCCTTAATTTTCGCTTTTGGATAAATCCGACGGTAATGCGCCTGGTAATATCGTACCTGTTCAAGAGTTTTTGGCATCATTTTATCTCCTGTTAATCAAAAAAGGCTAGAACACTTCAGTCTCTAAAGACTGGCTAATTTGTGATGCAATTGAAAGAATTAGCTACTTGGAAATAAGGTTCTCTTGGACAATAAGCTTTCTATTTCTCCACTTGCCAAATCAACCTACTAACTTTCCATCTGACTTTAAACACTCGCTCTGGTCGGTCGTTATGGTCGGGCTTTAATGCCATTTGCTAATATTGTTTTCATCACGGCAATCTGCGCTAGAGGCACGAAGAATGCCAGAACACACATGATTAAAGCTGGCGAGATGTTAGGAACCATGTTGATTAACCCCTAAGTTAATTTTCTTTGGCTACAAGTTGAGTAAAAGTGTCATTTTTCTGGCGCTGCCCATTCGTGCTAACTCCCTGTTGTGCCGTTGCAGCACTCTTGATTCTCCTCGCATACCACCAGTGCTGCTTTCCATCGGACAGCTTCACCCAGTGCAGCGTCATTACAACTGGTTCTGCTTCTGGATAATCCACCAGTTGAACACAGTACGAAGGCGAGTGTTTGACGGCTATATCTGGTACAAAGCGCTTGCCAATGCGTCGCCAACTCGGTTGTTTCCCACGCCACTCCAAGCTACAGCATAAATGAGGCAGGTTTTCCCTATCGTACAGTCGGCAACAAGCTCCAACGACTCTGTACTTGAATGTTCCACCAGGGCTATAAAATGTTTGCCCTGGACTGAGAGGATGGGAGAGGAATTTGTTGAGGAGCGCGGACTTTAAGTGCAGCAGGTGGAGTTCTATCTTCTTCCAAGTAGCTATTCTTCTATTCGGTAGTAGGGTATAAAGCATTTTTACTGCTACGGTGAAATAGGCGCTTGCGTGTAGTGGGACAAGCGCCGCTTAACAATTGGGAAGCTGGAGTTATCGTGATGTCAGGTAGTTTGCGCCTCTTTAACGCCTTTACAACTCAAACAAATCAGCCAGCCTCCGATATGTTTGTTCCACCTTGGTATTGCTGTTGTATCGCTTCAGTTTTTCTGTAAACCCCATCAGTAGATTAAACTTTGTCGGCTCTGCAAACTCTTCATATGTAGGGTTTTGATACTCCTCCCAAATCGGAATCATCTCTGAAGACGCGATCGCTCCTGAAGTTGCAGCCCTCCAAATAATCTTTTGAGCAGTGTCGTCATCAATCCCTTCGATTTTCAAGCGGTCGAGGTTTTTGGTCAAATTCTCTAGCTGCTCAGGTAACAGTGTGAAAGCCTCTCGGATCAACCGAATGAAGTTGTTACCTGGAATATGCCGACGTTTTTCGGCAAAATCTCCAGATAATGCCAAATTATCACAAACGAAAATCCTGGCTCCCGCGTAGATTCCGGCTACCATTGTTTTATCGTGAGAGTTGCGAAACCCAACACTGTAGCCGTACTCTGAAGCTCCATTGTTAAAGTCAATCACGCCGAACATTCGCGCTCCGTACACAGGTGAGTCTTTTTTTCCAGACAGGCCATACAACTCTCGTTTGACGGTTAGTCCAACGTCATCGGCTGACGCTATTACTGCATCAACAATTTCTGGATGGGGAATCGGTGTCCAGGTTGGAGTTGCTCCAGGTGTGATTACTGCTTCTAGGTCGGTACGAGCAGCACTAAAAGCGCCGCAATGCAGCATTAAATTTGAACTTGTCATTAGTTTTAACCCTTGCTTGCTAATGTTGGTTTACTTAATTGAACAGGGCTGTTTTACAACTGAGTTTGCTTTTACTTTGGGCAGTGCCACATCAGTGTGAGTTTTCTTGACTCGTTGCGGCATCATCTTGACCTTGGCACTGCAAGCAAACTGGATATTGGGAGCAGCTAACCACCACATTTGGGTAATCAGGGAGATGAATGCCTCACTCAACTGCTCACATTTAGCAAAATCGGATTCGTCACCCGTTACGTCAATTTCTAGGATTAGCTTTTGGGTCTTGAGCGGTCTATCTTTAGAACACATTTTTGACAAGCCTCTAAATATTTGAAAAAGGCGCTGCTTGTAGTGATGCCAGCGCCTTTCATGGTGTAGTAATGCTGTTGTCGGTTAGCCAGCGTAGGCGGCTAAAACCCTCTCTCGATGCTCCTGCCAAAACTTATCAGCAGCAATGTACTTCTGCGCTATTTGCTCCCCTTCAGAGGCGTTAGTCGCCGTTCCCACTGGGTAATCTCCCACCCAAACTATGTACCAATCCCATGTAGAGTTATAGGTTATTGCCCACTCTTTAGGTTTAGTAGCTTTCGGCTGTGGCGGTGGCTGAAGAAAACTATTGTATCCGTCTAAGTAACCATTAGAGTAAGGGCAGCTAGCCTCACTACACATTGGCTGAAACTTGTTTGAAGCGTCTAATACTCCATGAGCGCGACCCGATTTAAACTCCTCAATCGCTTCCCAGTTCGGTGTTAGCTGATAGCCTATCGAGTCTCCAGCAATTCCAAGTGGTTGCTCTTGCTTCACTTCTGCTTCCACTTCATCCAGTTCAGCTTTGTGTAACTCAATTCGTATCCGATGGGCGTGGAATATGTCGATGTTGAGCGGAATCGCGCGGTGGTCATTGATCTGATACCACACTGTATCGCCTGTGATCGCTATGTTTGTAATGTCCCCTGGCATTACCTCAAGCGGTGTGCCATACGTGCTTTCGTCCCAGCTAATCACTGCTGCGGCAATCATGTAGTCCCGTAGATACGCTTCATCATCTTTGGTAATGCTGCGGCTAGGGTTAATTACACCTGGTTGGAAATTAAAAGTATCGACTTGAGAAGAAACTTTATTTTGAGTTAACATTGGTATCACCTATGTAATAGGAAACAAGCCTGTAGCGATCGCCGTGTCAAGTTGAACGCTATAGGCTTTGTCATTTGCAAAATCTTTTCATTAGAAGACTCTCACTTCCTGCCTCACCATCAGTTACTTCGTTTACTCGGTTCGGCTCATTATGTTGGGAATAACTGGTGTTACCTTCTGTATTCCGTTCTAGATTCGGGCGGGGAGGTAGTTTGCTTTCCTCTATCCATTATATTCGCATAATACAGTAATACTGTCAATAGCTAATTCAGGTAGTTTGCGAATTCGCATTTTGTGATATAGTAAAAATATGCGAATATAGGGGAATGACTGTGCTGAATCGTATCAAAGAGTTCCTGGATAACCGCCCAGACCCTGTTAGTGGGACTGAGTACACTTCGCCTTACCGTTTTTGGCAAGACACAGGAATAGGTAGAGACACTGCTTACCGGATGTATAACGACTCTACTTATGTCCCTACAAGTAAGGCGTTGAACAAAATTTGCAACGCCTACAAAATCCAGCCAGGAGCTTTCTTGGTATGGGAACCTGATGATGTTTTTCAAGCAGCTGCTGGGCAAGAAACCTCTGATGAATTACAGCAGCGTCAAAAGCTAAATGTTAGTAGTGACTCCACTACAAGTAAACGCACCCGCTCTTTTCTCTCTGTTGTTCCTGAAGTACCAGAGTCAGCCTAAGCTATGTACTTTCCTGTGCTGATTGTTTTTCCAGGTAGCTTTTACACGAATACACTCTCTGCTATAAGGACAAAAATATGACTTGGCAAGAACGTATTATCGTAGATCCAGATATTTTGGTAGGCAAGCCTGTTGTTAAGGGTACACGCCTAGCAGTGGAATTTATTATTGAGCTTTTAGCACAAGGATGGTCTGAAGCAGACATTTTGCAAAACTACCCAGGACTGACACGAGAGGACATTCAAGCTTGCCTCAAGTATGCCAGCGTGATTTTGAGTACAGAAAAAGTCTACCCACTCAAAACCTAAATTATGCGGTTTCTGGCAGACGAGAACTTTCTGGGAGACGCTGTACTAGCCTTGCAACAGCAGGGATATGACGTAGTGTGGATTCGCATTGATGCTCCTGGCAGCAGTGACCAACAGGTTTTAGCACGCGCTCAAGTTGAACAACGTATCATTCTGACATTTGATAAAGATTTCGGGGAATTGGCATTTCGCTTTGGGTTACTTGCTACAAGTGGAATTATCCTATTCCGTCTTCCACTATTAACCCTCATTTGTCACTCTAGGCAGAAGAAAAAGAGAAATCAGGGTTAGACAGGAAAAGAAAAATTGGAGAGGTTAGGCTATAGACACTCTTATTGAGTTGAGAAAAACCTAAATATAATTGAG
>JAHHHE010000071.1 GCA_019359535.1 Gloeocapsa sp. UFS-A4-WI-NPMV-4B04 | reverse complement strand
TACAACTCTGCACACAAATGATGCCGTTGGGGCAATTCCGCGCTTAAAAGATATTGGTCCAGATCCAGGGTTACTGAGTGATGCTTTACTCGGAGTTGTAGCCCAGCGCTTGGTACGTCGTGTTTGTCCTCATTGTGCAGAAGCTTACACACCAACAGAGGCGGATTTACGGGTGCTAGGCTTGGATCGAGAACAGATGCTAACCGGAACTTGGCAGCGAGGCCATGGCTGTTCTATGTGCTTCAATTCAGGCTATCTGGGGCGGGAAGCACTCGTGGAGTTGCTAGATATTGATGATACAGTGCGGGAGCTGATCTACGAAGGCACGATGAGCCAATTACATCGTTACCTCAAAGAAACAAATTTTGCATCATTTAGAATAGGGGCGATTGAAAAGGTGACAAGCGGATTAACAACAGTTGAAGAAGTATTAAGAGTCATACCTCGTAGCGCTTTGCATAGTAAGGTGATCAGTAAAGATCGAACGGTTAAGTTTAAGTCAGTCAGTGCCTCAGAAATGAGAAATTAAGCGATCACTCATTATCTGCCAATAGTCATTTTTAGCGAACTTTGGCTATCCACAACTGGGCTAGTTGTTAAGTTTTTGTTTAAATTTCTGCAACATCGCCTCCAAGAAGCTTTGTAACTTGCATTCCCCAAATTCGGGAATTGAGTATAAGTAATCTTTGTTTTGAGCATCCGTGTCCCAAAATATTTTTACTCCTGTGGTTTGTTTTGCTCCAAAAGCCGTGTAATCATTGCGGTTCTAGATGTAACTCCCAGTTTAAAAAACATTCGCCTTAAGTGGGTAGCAACTGTCCAAGGGCTAATGTCTAGTTGATTTGCAATAGATTTATTAGGAAGACCTTGAGCAACTAATTTAGCGATCGCTTGTTCACGAGGGCTGAGATTAATTTGCTCTTTCGACTGGGGGCGACAACGTATAAGGTAATAGCGTACCCCATCAATATTAAATTCAAAAATTACTTCATTTAGTATTTGCTCAGTTTGTTGCATTACTGGGTTTGAATTACAACTAATAATTTGTTTAATTAAACCTTCCAGTAGCGCTTCCTTTTCCGGCGAAACCACATTCTGAGTATCAGATATAGCAATTAGCTTATTTGTTTTAAAAAAAGTCATTGCTTCTATTCATCCTTCAGGTATTACTAAAACGTAAATTCAATCGTTGTAGCAATGATTCCGAAATTAATACATAAATCTTAATAGAGCAGAAAAATTATTGTACCTAGTTTATATTGAGAACTCATTAACTTAGCTATTAGCTTTCTAAACTTGAAAACTAAAGCACAATTTTATATTAATAATTCAAAATCAAGTGAGATTCTTTTAGGATAATATGTTGAGGGCAAACTTAATTATAATAAACAAAAATATCATGAGGTTATATTTTTATATTTAAATAAGGTTTATCTTTTGATAAAATTACGTTTAATTAGGGCTGAAAGTCACATTATTAGCTACTTCTAAAAAATTTTAACAATTAAACTTATTTGAAATCCTAAATTAATTTAAATATTTAAAGCATTGTCAGTTATTAAAAATAAATAATTAAATGGATATTGAAAAATAGGTTTTATGAAATTTAAGAATTGCTATCAATTTAGAAATATTTTGTTTTTTAGCTCTAATTATTTATGAATATAACTCATTTGAGCGACACTCAATTGAATTACTTAAGATGTGTTTCACAGGAAAAAGTGACTGGCAAAAGCATTCTAACTACGGTTATAGGTAGAGACGAACAGCATTCTCATCCAAGGAGTCAGATGATGTTGGACGGAGAAACTATGCAGCACGAATTTGAAGGCGAATTTGAGAACGAATTCGAGAATGAATATGAAAACGAATTCGAGGATGAGTACGAAGGCGAACAATTTGGAGGAAGTCTTCTTAAAGGCGTTAGTAGTTCGCTTGGACTAGGCGAAGGCGAGTATGAAAGCGAGTATGAAAGCGAAGCTTTCCTTAAACAAGCACGTAAATTAGCTAGCCGCTTTGCTCCTGTACTCAAGCAACTTGCGCCCCATGCTGCACGAATTGTAGGTACAGCAGTCGGTGGCCCTGGTTTTGGACAGGCAGCTGGCACCATCGCTGGCCACTTATTGCGTGAAGGGGAATTTGAGTATGAATTTAGCAGCGAGTTTGAGGATGAGTACGAACTAACAGGAGAATTTGAGAGTGAATACGAGTACGAAGCTTCCCCACAACAGGAATCTTTAGCCGAAGCCCTGGCTGCTGCTGCCAGTCAAGCGGAGAGCGAAGCAGAAGCAGAAGCTTACATCGGAGCTTCGATAACTAGAATTATGCCGCTCAAATCAATCTCCATGTGTCGAATTGCTCCAAATATTGTCAAAGGAGGAGCTTACCTAACTCGGACACTGCGTAAATCTCGTACTACCCGTCCTCTAGTAAGAACAATTCCAACCATTGCGCTGAGGACAAGTAGAACTTTAGCGCAGCAGGCAGCCCAAGGCAGGCAAATTACACCTGCTGTAGCTGCCCGTGTGATGGCTGGTCACACCCGCAAGGTGCTTAGTAGCCCAACTACCACTGCCAAGACGCTTCTTAACTCGGCCAAGGTAGCTTCCAAGGTATCCAAAGCTGTGCCAGCGCGAGAAAGAGTGCGTAACTGAACAGCGAATTGTAGACCAAAAAGGAGCAGATGAAGATATGTATCAGTATGAACTGGAAACAAATCTAGACCGCGGATTTCAGTCTGAATTTGAAACAGGCGTAGGAGAAGACCGCGAGTACGAGAGTGAGGAATTTTTTCCCTTACTAGCTCCCTTGCTAGGAAAAGTTGCGCCAATGGCGATTAAAGCGATCGGTGGCTTGCTTGGGCGGCGGCGCAGAAGGCGGCAAAACGAATTTGAATTTGAATCTCCTCAAGGTGAATATGAAGCCGAATACGAAGGGGAATACGAAAGTGATCCATTTATTGGCAAACTGCTGCAAGGACTAGGCAGTATGGCGGGCATGAATGAAAGCGAATACGAATTTGAACAATTTGAATCAACACCAGCCAGCGAGTCGGAAGTATTAGCAGAACATCTGGCACACATGGCAGCTAATAGTGAAAGTGAAGCCGAAGCCGAAGCGTTTATTGGCGCTTTAGTACCGTTAATTGCGCGTGGATTTGGTGCGGCGGCTCCATCCCTGATGCGGGCTGCTCCTCACCTAATTCGGGGGGCAGCACGGGCAGCTCGCACACTCTACCCCAACGCTCGTACACGCCCCCTCCTACGGACATTCCCTGGTATTCTCAAAAAAACAGCATCAACGTTAGCGCGTCAGGCAAATAGTAATCGCCCGATCGCACAATCAACTGCGGTGAAAGCGCTTGCAGGGAATGTCGCTCAGGTGTTGGGAAATCCCAGGACGACTGCCCAAATAATGAAGCGATCACGCCTCATCCATGCCAAGAAGTGTCCTTGTTGTAATTCCGTCAGGCGTGGCGTTTGATCTGTAATGTCAACTCTTAGGGGCTAGAGTTTTAGGAACATCCAACACTCAGCCCTCAATAGCAACCAGCAACTATATTGTTGGATTGTGGGAAAGGGATTATGAATGGAATGTTTGAAACGCTGACACAACTAGGTGCAGCAGACGATTTCCGCTCAAACCGAGGCGCTAGTCCAAGCTTAGATCAAGGCAGCACCAAATCAAGATATTTAAAGTCTTCTAATTTAGAGCCTTGGCTAAGGGTGCAAGCTTTGAATGTCAATCGCCACGCAGCAGCGTTGCGACTGTTTCGTCACGATGAGTTTGGGACAGATCCAGCCAGTCCTAGTGATGCTCATATTGATGCGGTGAATAAATTGATGACGCAATTGCGATCGCAGTTGCAGGAAATATCAAGGCGAGTG
The DNA here is from genome assembly GCA_019359535.1 of Gloeocapsa sp. UFS-A4-WI-NPMV-4B04. Taxonomy (GTDB): domain Bacteria; phylum Cyanobacteriota; class Cyanobacteriia; order Cyanobacteriales; family Chroococcidiopsidaceae; genus JAHHHE01. Next base: position 20,026 of record JAHHHE010000071.1, on the reverse strand, counting down.
AGTAGCAGCGCTCAAGCAGCGATCCAGCAGCCTGACACCGTACTGCTACAACAACTAATGACTCGTAAAGATCGAGCGCACGAGTGGGTGCGCTCAATCGAACAGATTTGGGACTTTTATTTCGAGCTATTTGGACAAAGACAAACTAGATTTGGCAACTGGCTTTTGGCAGCAGACAGAATTGCTCTAGATTGTTACCAAGTTGTCTATATGGGATTGGGGGTAACCAAGTCAATTCCTGCACCTGCGCCGTTTTCATATATGAAGACAGGTTTTTCCCCGGCAACATTTCGGCGCGGCATTCCGCTCTCAAAGCTCAGTCAGCAGATTAATCCTTTTCCGTTGATTCAGCTACCATATCATCGCTTGGTGAATCCCTGGACGTTGGGGGCAATTTTGCACGAAGTTTCCCATAACCTGCAAACAGACTTGAATTTGCGCCAGGTAATTCCGCGTGCGATCGCCCAGCGTTTACTCAAAGCCGGAATGAGCCAATTTGTTGCTGCCACTTGGACTCGTTGGCACAGTGAAATTTTTGCCGATATGTCTGGGTTATTGCTGGGTGGTCCTTACATTGTGGCTTCATTAATGGACATTGCCGCGCGATCGCCCGAAAGTACCCTGCACTACAGTCCTGGCGCTCCCCACCCAATTCCATTTTTGCGCGTTTTCATCAGCACTTATTTACTCCACCGCATGGGTTTTCCCGAAGCTGCTAACAATTATCGTCGCATCTGGCAGCGCCTCTACCTTAAAGAGCGTGCAGGCAATATTCCCTTGGAAATCCTCGAAACCTTCAGCCAAGCAAATCAATTAGTGGTTGATACTATTTGTTTTACCCGTTATGACGAGCTAGGCGGTAAAACTTTGGCTGAGGTGACAGGCTTTAAACCCCAGCACCAGCAAATGATTCAAGAGGCAGGACAGCGCCTAGCAGCAGGAAACGATCCGGGAATAATTCCAGAGCGGTTTTTGATTGGGGCATCACGCGCAGCACTGAACAAACAGCAGGCGGAACCTGGAGTAATTACGCAAAACTTCTATAAAGCGCTGGCAAGGAGATAAATTATGACATCTAATGACAATCGCAAGTTGATTATCGATGTTTTGCCAACTGTAGAACAAGTTGCAGGAACGGGTGTAAGCAGTCCAGCAACTGCTTTAGATATTAGAGGTGGATCGCTACAGCAAATTGTAGATAGTGCGATCGCAGAAGTCTTAGGGCGAAACTTCAAGACAAGTGATCCGAAAGCATTTCGCACTTCGCTGGCTCAAGCTTTCACTCCTCAAGAAAGTGATGGACGCACCGTTTATGTCTGGAGTCCTCGCACCTATGCTGTCCAAAGTGAACTTGGTGGGGCGATTTCCGGCGCTCAAGCAAGCCTTTACTATCGTGCTACAGCTGCGCTCAATAGCGTTCTCCCACTCCTGAATGCCCTGACTCCTCTCGATCCCGCAGCGGATTTGCAGAATATGGATGCAGCGCGAGCGATCGTCCGTACTGAGATTGTGGAATTAGTCAACGAACTTGGTGTTGACAGAGGGCCTCGCTTCGGGAGAGTAACAAGCTTGTTTCGACGACTTTTAGGTGGTAAAGGCGATGGCACAATTGATGGTCAACTCAAAAATCTAGCTAAAACTTTTGGATTTGACCGCAGGCGGATCAATACAGTTGAGGAAGAACAAAGCTACAGCAACTACCTGATCATTTTAGATTACGTGATCTCATTAAACGCAAGTTGGGAGACTTACAAAGCAGGGCGTGTGGGAGAAGAATACCTAGGTACGCAGCTAGTTAAGTTGTCACAAGCTCTATCAGTTGTAGCGGAATCTGTATATGAAGTTTACAGAATCATGGATTCTGTTTTTCTGGGTGCAGCAGAGCGTCAGACTGTAATTATCGATTTTAATAAAATAAGCTGGCCCGAGGGGGAAACTTCCCCCTGGACACAAATACTGGATCAGACACAGCCTCAAATGAAGCTTCAAGAACAGACACCGCCTCAGATGACTCTTGAAGAATTGCTCTCTTGGGTATTGCATTTTGCAACATTTGAAGGGCAGTCATTGGCTAGGGAAGGCGGCAAGCTAGCTATTTCGCAGGTTGTCAAAGAAACAGCAGAGGACTTAGCAAATTTAGTCAAGGCTACTTCTTACGCCGAGATTAAAAACTCTGCTTTTAAACGAGCAGGTGTTAAAGCTTCGCTGAGAGATTTAGCTTCTCAACTAAGAGAAGTAAAAAACTTGGCAGGGCAACTATACCCACCTAGCCTCACTTTGCTATGACTGTGAGCAGGGACTTGTAGTCAATGAATTTCCTCAAAGCAACCAGCGCACCTGACACTTCAGCTAGGAGACTTATATGTCAACGACAGGAGAAAATCAAGGCTTATACGATCGCATCGCGGCTCTTAAAGAAGCTCTAGCGGATAGACTCGCGCCGCAACTAATTCAGAACCCCCAATTAGCCGATGCCCTTACCCAGCAGATTGAAAGTTTGCTTGGTGACGCGATCGCTGCGGAAGCGCAAATCCCAGCACCTCCAGATGGCGGACTCGCCGAACTAATTGGTATCGGCCCCCAAGCAGCTACTAAGGTGACATCAACACGCTTACCTGAAGGAGTTGATGATTACGATGACCAAGTTGCCTCAGAACGCATTTTAGCAGTTGCTGACCTCTACTATCTCTATCAACATGAGAAAGTTGGCGTTTTCCGTGCTGTACGCAAACTTCAAGAACTTTTCAATGCCGGAGCCGTAAGATTATCAAACGGAGATGGGGCTTACGGATTGTATCGCTTTGATCGGCGCAGTGTCCTACGGTACACGCAAAAAGACCGCTTACAAACCTACCGCCGAGTATTTGGTTACACGACTATGCCGCCATTGGCTAACGCCAAACCTAATACTCAATTTCACGGTTTGTTTACTCAATTCATTAACTCTGTAGCTGAGTTTTGGCGCGATAAACGCATCTCAGATGTAATCCGCGAAAGGGCTTACGATCCAAGTTTCGGTAGCATTGCTACAGTACGACGCGCAGGTTTAGATTTACGGAATAACTTGAAGTGGGCTTCTTATGGTCACGTCAGTGTTCTCCGTGTTGAAGTTCTACAACTGCTGGAAGAAGCTTTCAAAATCTTGGGTGCTAGTGATGTCAAGAAACTCTTTGGCGCAGATAACGCCTGGGATGTAGTCGAAGAAATCATGCTGCGCTACTTCAAAGAAGATGTAAATGCCTCTCAGCGCCACCGGATGGCAGTTGCAGGGCGTGGTACTATCCGCTGGCTGGCTCAGAAATACATCCTTAATTCCTCACGCGCTGAGTTTGAAGCATTGCTGCGCGAGATAGCTGATTATGTCGAAGAATGGCTTACCAGTGCGGAAACTTTGGGCATTGCCTATCGCGGTCATACCCAGCGCGTGGTTCCTTTCGAGCCGCGTCGAAATGGTCATAAAAGCTTGAGGAGTGTAGAACAAGGTTGAGCATAGAATTGGCAAAAACATTTGCGCGATCGCGCAGCCCAGTGCGTCATCTTCCAAGGGGTATCGGTGGTCAATTGAAGCCACTCTCACACACTGAGAGTTGAATTGCTCAAGCAACAACAATTTTAGGCGAAATATGAATTACCTACTTGACCAAGAGCTATTAAAGGACTACTCAGAATTCGAGGATGAGTACGAGTTGGGGATGCGGGGACAAGCAGGACGCAACCCCGCTCAAAAGTTTGCGGCGTACCTCAAGCGACAAGGTTTCTTGCCTACGATACATTTCACTCAACGCTTTCTCAAGCGAGTCCTGTCTCGTGGTCTTCGCTTTGACCCACGCACGTTCCGCAGCGAGTTTTATCAGGCAAAACACTATCGGCAAACACGACCAGGTTACAACACACGCTTTACTATGGTGCGCGGTATTCCTATTGTTTATCGTCCAGGTGGTGAAGACGGCAACCGAATTGTGTTGGTTACCGTGTTGGAAGAAGGTAAATTGCCACCTGTCGCGCCTGCTTCCCCACCACCTCAACGTGAGGCAGAGGTAGAGTTGGAGCAGCTTCTAGAATCACTAGGAACTTTGGAGGGTGACTATACTGAGTTGGACTTTGACCTAGACAAGGAGAATGCAACAGCGCCTCCAACCAAACGTCGTTCTGGGGTTCAGCGTACCGCCCGCTCGCTTACTGGTTCACCTGATTGGTTGAGAAAATTTACGGAACCTTTACACAGTAAGCAGGCTAGAAATGCAGAAACAGAAATATTGCAGAAACTAGACGAATGCCATAAACTAGGAGCGCGATATGAACATTTAGTAAGACAAGACTTACCTGCGTCAGGAATCCAGGGAGTCAAGGGGCCAGGGTATATTACGGATATAGGTCCTTACTATGAAGTAACTACTGAAGGACGTAACGAGAAAAACGGGTTTAGTAGCCGTAAGCTTATACAGATTGGGCAAATGCTGGAACACGAGGGAAAATTATTCCTCACTGTGCCACGACTATCGCCGAAAGCACAAAGGCAACTAATCGAGCTAGGAGAGAAACTAAAGAGCCAAGGCAAGAAGGTCTTTCTCATTGTCCGCCAAACCCAGCCATAAGCGATCGCTTGTTTGAAACTTGGTAGCGATTCAGAGGATGATAAAGGATGTCGCCCTTAAAGATGACGCAATGACTCTCGTGATCGCGCTCAATTCTGACTCTATTAACAATTTAGCTCTCTCGCCTGCCCAAACGGTGATCGAAAATCTGCTCCAAGACGGGGCGATCACATCTCACGAGCAACAACTACAATTTGCTATTGACTATGCCCAAGAACCAGAAGATCCCAGGGAACTCTCAGAAATTCCCGAAGTTCGACTGTGGTTTATTCGTCTAGATTCTTGCTATCCTTGGTTGCCGTTTCTTCTAGACTGGAAAGCTGGAGAACTTGTCCGCTACACCGCCATGCTTGTGCCGCACCAATTCAGTACCCAAGAAGGCATCCAGTACAATCCAGAAGCCCTAGAAATTTTTTTGATGCAGAAGCTGTTTGTCTTAACTCAATGGTTAAAACAACAAGGTATCCCCAGCCAATCACGGCTGAAGTCAATGGCTCAGTTGTTAGGTTACGAACTAGACGATTCTCTTTTTAACTTGTTGTAAAAGATAAGAAGCAAAAAGACAGAATATTTAATTCTCCTACTCCCTGCGCCCCCGCTCCTCTGCTCCTCTGCTCTTCTAGCCTCTAGCCCCTAATTGCTGGCAAATCCAGTCAACCGCAACTGGTAAATCTGCGGCAATGTAATCGGGTCGAGTGTGGTGTTGATATTGACCACCCAAAACGCGATCACCATACCCACTCTGTACCAAAATTCCACAACATCCAGCATTGTGAGCCATATCAATATCTGTAGCCTTATCTCCCACCATAAAACTACGGCTCAGATCCAAGTCATATTCCCAAGCAGCTGCAACGAGCATTCCCGTATTCGGTTTACGCCAGGTTGTCCAACGAGTGAAGGCTGGCTCAGTTCCCCCTTCTGGTGGGCTGAGGTGAGGGCAGTAATATAAAGCATTTAACTTTGAACCAGCCTGTTGTTGCAAAAGCTGGCAGAGGCGTTGATGTAAAGCTTCAACGTGGCTATTTGGGTAGTAACCTCTAGCTGGGCCTGATTGATTGGAAACGAGACAACAAAATAACTGTCGCTCATTTAGCTGCCGTACAGCCTGCGCGACACCTGGAATTAGATGTAGATCCTCTACGTTGTGAATATAGCCAGCCTCTACATTCAACACTCCATCGCGATCAAGAAATACTGCTGGTCTAGCCACCCCAGATTTTCTCCAAAATCATTTGTGACGGGATGTCTGCCATTTTTGTAGTTGCAGATTTAATTCCAATAAAGCGATCGCTTTGAGGCAACAATTTTTTGGGATCTGTAGGACCAAACAAAGCAATAGTATACGTTTGCACAGCTACAGCCAAATGCATCGGCGCACTATCAGTACACAACATCAAATTTGCTCCTGCAATCATCGCCGCTAACTTCCCAATATCAGCCGGAGAAGTCACCTTGATATCGGGCGATGACTGTAATAACTGTTGTACTAGCTGCTGATCTTCTGGCCCTTGAATTACGACTATGGGCAAATCAGGTTGCTTTTGCCGGAAGTTTTCGATAATTTGTTTCCACTTCTGGGCGGGGTAGATTTTATCAATGCCCTTAGTCTTAGCTAGTTGGCTAGAGCCTCCGTGAATTAAAACGTAGCCACTTTCTTGAATACCTAGCCGTTTTTGTTCGCTTTCTGCCCAATCAATATCTGCTTTAGGGACATTAAGTGCTAGTTCTGGACAAGGAGAATTGATGTCCAAACCTTGCAGCAAATCGTGGTACATCGCAGCAGCATACTGCTGTGTTTTCAGTGGTACTGGGTTAGTCAGAAAAAGGGTTCCCGGGCCAGTGTAGCCAATTCGCGTGCGAATTCCAGTCAGCCAAAGCAGTAAACCTACAACCCAACGTTGTCCAAGAGCGATCGCTATATCATATTCGCGATCGCGCAATCTACCCACCAAGTTTCCCCAATCTGCCAGACTGTTACGATCTTTGAAATCGAATGGAATCACATCTTGAACGGACTTACACACCCGATAGGCAGTCTTTGAACGCGGTTCTACTACGACATCTATTTCAGCGTCTGGGTAGTACCGCTTCAAATCATCTAGAGTGGGAAAAAATAGAATTTGGTCACCAATCCCGCCAGGGACTAGGGCTACTATTCTCATAATATTTCTTTACGCTTACTAGCTCTTTATCTTAGGAGTATACCTAGTTGAATAAATATTATGTGCGGATTTTTGACCCTTCCCTGGCTAAAACATAGGGGATTCTAGGAGGATGTTCCGAAGCGGGATTAATCCGCGCTTCGGAACAGCTCTCTCTAATTTAAGAAGATTAATCCTTCTTGGGGCAGTCAAAGACCCTCTAGACACTCGACCGAAGCCTTCGTGCTTACTTTTTCTTCCAATATTAAGTGAACCATTTAAGTCAGCGTTAATCAGATGTCTACCCTTTGTCCGATACAAACCGCGTTTTAGTCGCTTCCCAGAGAACTGATAAGTCTTGGGATTGTCGGTATTGTAAACAGGGATTCCGTCACCATCAATAGCACTAGCCTTACTGGTGTAAGATTCTTCCTGTTCAGTATAGGTCAATCCATATCTTTCACACAAAGCTTTCAACTTAGAACGCAAAGAGTGAAACGGGATTTGGACAAAGTTTTGGTTATTGCGCTTGCCAATGTTGATATCCTGTTTAATGCCAAGGTTGTAACCAACAATCACCCGTGCAATCTGATACTGAATGCAGTGGTTCACTATGAACCGTGCCGTCTTGTTCAGGTAATCTCTCAACTGATTATTGCGCTTTACCAAAAGCTTTACCTGTTGATTGGTAAAGCCCTTAATCCCTTGCTTGTCTTTAATAGACTGCAAGTAAGCATTACGCTTGTTGAACCATTGGTTAATAGATTTAATTGGTTTGCCATCCATAAGAAAGGATGCCCCATTGGTGAGAGAGTTGCGGGAGGAATCCTTCCCCCCGCAATCTCTCGTATCAACACAAGCAGCAAGGTTATCTACTCCCAAGTCAATGCTAATTGCATTACTGGGATTAACTTCTACTCTTTCTGGTTCTACTTCACTGATAAACTCAACTTCAAAGAATCGACCATTATATTTGGGGTGAATGCGAATCTCTTTAAGGGATTCGTAGTCAATTCGCTCTGGGAAATTAAGCCAGATTTCTCCAAACTCTTTCTTGAATTGAGTAGACATCGGTATCCGAAACTTGCCATCTTTGATGGGCAGTCTTGGTACTTTTGTTTTATCTCTACGAGTAGACCACCCGCAGGGTATTATCAGCAAGAAGTAGCCATATGCAGGCAAGTAATGAGGGAGTTTAACCTGTTGTTGATATTTCCCTGTTTAACTGTACTAGACTTGTCGGGTAATAACCATGATAATGTCTGAAAGCCTTGCCATGCATGGGTTATAAGCATTTTTAATATGATCATTTAAAACGCCTGCTATGCAAGGCTTTCAAGGATTTTCTGTCTTATTTCCAGACAACTCTACTAATCAACCCGTAGAAGCTTTTGAATGTGCGGTCTACCACCTTCAAGGTTTGTTGAGCAATGTCAGTATTAAGCAACTGATAATTCTCGTTGACTTTGCACTGGTGGTAATTCGATTCATAGCGTAAGTGTTTGCGTTCCTGAAAGAAGTAGTGGCGGACTGTGTAAAGCCCTACGTTGTAGAGGTTCTTGCTCAGTCGGCATAACTCCCTCAAAGCCAAGAATTCTGACTTATTCAGTTCTCGCACTTGGTTTTTTTGGGTCAGGTACATAAACACTGCTTCGCTACTGGTTTAATTACATAGCGAAACAGACAGGTTTTAACCTGCTGACCCGTTTTCCTCCCTAGTCTAAAGACACAGGGTTTCCAACGAGGATCTTTTATGAGCGCTAATCCAAGAGAAAAATGTATTTATTAATTCCAGCAGCTGGTTTAGGACGGAGGATGGGAAGCGAATGCCTACGGCAGGGCTTCGCCCAACGCAACAAACTCCTTTTACAATTGCGATCGCAGCCACTAATTACCTGGACTCTACTTGCAGCCCAAGCAGCACATTCCATTGATTGGTTAGGTATTATTGCTCAACCATCCGATTGGTCAGATTTGAAGGAAATTTTAGCCACACTATCCCTTACTAAACCAGTACAGCTAATTGTAGGAGGATCAACACGCCAAGAATCGGTTTACAACGGCTTACAGGCTCTGCCAGCAGCAGCAGAACAAGTTTTAATTCATGATGGAGCAAGATGCCTTATTACGCCAGATTTGTTTGATCGATGTGCGGAGTCGATTCGTCACTGTCCAGGTTTAATTGCTGCCGTACCAGTGAAGGACACAATTAAAGTGGTAGATGACTTAGGGTTAATTCAAAGTACACCAGATAGGCGACAATTGTGGGCAGCTCAAACTCCGCAAGCATTTAATGTCCAGTTGTTGAAACAGTGTCATGAACAAGGCCGTCGTCAACATTGGGAAGTAACAGACGATGCGGCTTTGTTTGAAAAGTGTGGCTTAAGCGTGCGAATTGTTGAGGGAGAGGAGACAAATTTAAAGATAACAACACCAGTTGATTTAGCGATCGCTGAATTTATCCTTCAACAGCGCTTAGGCGAGGGGTCAGGGGTTAGGGGTTAGGTAGCAGGGGGAATTTAACTGCGAAATGCTAGTTAAAAATGTGTGAACTTAAAGTTGGAGATATTGGGGAAAAAGAGCTTTTAAAGCGATTGCAGCGTTTTTGTCCCTTAGAGATTGTTGGGGACGATGGAGCTGTAATGGCAATTCAGCCAGGGCAACTTTTGGTGGTAACAACGGATGTATTGGTAAATGAAGTACATTTTAGCGATCGCACCACTACCCCAGAAGACGCTGGCTGGCGAGCTGCTGCTGCTAATTTATCTGACTTGGCAGCAATGGGCGCTTTGCCACTGGGTATTACTGTTGGCTTAGGACTCAAAAGTGATGTTTCAGTCAGCTGGACTGAGCGGCTATACCAGGGAATGACTAGCTGCTTACAACAGTACGACACATCTATTGTGGGAGGTGATGTCTGTCGCTCACAAGTAATTACCTTAGCAATTACCGCTTTTGGGCAAGTTCACCCCAGCCGTGTCATCCGTCGTTCAACTGCTCATGTTGGCGATGCGATCGTTGTTACGGGTGTTCATGGTGCTTCACGTGCAGGCTTAGAATTACTGCTCCATCCCGAAGTAGGACAAAATCTAAGTAATGCCGAACGCGCAGCCTTAATTTTGGCACATCAGCGACCTCAACCAAGACTTGATGTACTGCCACTTCTCTGGGAAGTTTTAGGGATCAAGGAGAGCCTTTCACGTCCCTCTGCTCCTTACTATCGGGTTGCTGGTATGGATAGTAGCGATGGTTTAGCAGACGCTTTAGTCCAAATATGCCAAGCTAGCGGCGTTGGAGCAAAAATTGAGCAGAGCCAGATTCCTGTACCAGCTGCGCTAAAAAATTGGGTTCCGTCGTCCCCAGCCTTGGAGTGGGCTTTATACGGTGGTGAGGACTTTGAGTTAGTATTGTGCCTTCCTCCAGACTTAGCGACTGTCTTGGTGCAAAAACTGGGTAATGATGCGGCTATTGTGGGAACAATTACACCTAATTTGGAAGTGCAGTTGAGCGATAAAACAGGTAAAAACCCCGACCAAGTTCTTACTCTTAGCCGAGGCTTTCAACATTTTTAAGCTATCAGCTTATATCTTATTTTTTACAGCTGAATACCGAATCATTGGCAACTGTATATTTATCAAAGCTGACTACTCAACTTGTCCACTTCTGAGCCATTAACTCTGCCAAATCGACTACGCGCTGACTGTAACCCCACTCGTTGTCATACCAAGCCATGACCTTTACCATGTCACCGCCCATAACCATTGTTAAACTGGCATCCACAATTGAAGAAGCATCATGACCCTTGTAGTCAGAGGATACCAGTAGCAGGTCACTGTATTCCATAATTCCTTTCAAGGAGTTTTCTGCGGCTTCTTGGAGAACTTGGTTTACTTCTTCAGCAAAGGTAGGTTTCACAACCTGTATTACCAAATCCACCATTGAAACATTAGGAGTAGGTACTCGTAAAGCAACACCATTCAGCTTGCCTTTCAACTCTGGCAACACTAAAGCTACTGCTTTAGCCGCGCCAGTTGAAGTTGGTACAATATTCATCGCTGCTGCCCTTGCTCTGCGTACATCCCGATGACTAGCATCTAGCAAGCGTTGGTCGCCAGTGTAGCTGTGAGTAGTCGTCATCGTGCCTTTGATGATCCCAAATTTCTCGTGCAATACTTTGGCGATTGGAGCTAGGCAATTAGTGGTACAGCTAGCGTTACTGATAATGACGTGCTTGTCGTGGTCGTAATCTTGATCGTTTACGCCAACTACAAACGTACCATCATCGTTTTTCCCTGGGGCAGTGATCAGAACTTTCTTAGCACCAGCCTTTAAATGCTTAGAAGCACCTTCTTTGCTGGTAAAAACACCCGTCGATTCAATAATCAGATCAATTCCCCAATCTCCCCAGGGCAAGTTTTCGGGGTTGCGATCAGATGTACATTTAACGGTCTTACCGTTGACAGTGATCGAGTTTTCATCACAACTGATGTCAGCATTTTTTAGCGTTCCCAGCATCGTGTCATACTTCAGCAGGTGCGAATTAGTTTTCGGGTCAGAAGTATCATTGATGGCGACGAGTTCGATGTTGCTATTTTCTCGACCTAGCCAGCAACGCATAAAATTGCGTCCGATGCGCCCAAAACCGTTGATTGCGACTCTAATCACAGCGTCTTGCCCTCTGGTGTGTACTAAATAATTAAATGCCTACTATTGAGGATCAATGATATCGCAAAGGGTGGTGCATTATAACTTGTGCGTGCCGTCTAGAATAGAAAAGCTCAGAATTTATTAGGATTAGTAATGGCAGTTAGCCGCTTATGGTTGCTTTCGTAGACAGACTTTATTGTGAGTAGCGCTCTAAATTCTCATATTTTCAGGCACCAAGCAACGAAGCGATCGCCTCTCGACGTAATACTGCCGCTTAAAATGTCAAGATACTCTGACTAATGAAACTTGCTAACTTTGCCATTCCATGTATAACCCTTCAGGCACTTGCTGTTGGGCTTTTTGTACACACAACTGAATTTTATCGCTGCGTTTTAAATTAATTTACAGGCTTGAATATCTGAACGCTGTTTCAAATTAAACTTTCCACACTCAGTTGTGCTTGGTGATTTACTGAGTATTAGGGCGATCGCTGACTACAACCAAAAATATTGTGAGTGTTAAATAGCAAAGGAAAAATTCTAACTAACACCAAACTACAACCTGAAAATAGGTTAAGTATAAAAAATCCTAATTGCCCAATTGAAACCCTGAATCAAGAAATCTTGTAGCTGCCAATATACTTTAGAAAAAAAGTCAGTAACTGCAAAAAAGCAATCTTTGATATGATATCGCCTAATATTTGTGCAGTATGCTGTGGTGTGGTGTGTAAGGAGCTAAAGATGCCAAATTCTGTTGATTTTAGCGGCAAGCCATTTCATTTTATTGGCATTGGCGGCATTGGAATGTCAGCCCTTGCTTATGTTCTAGCCAAACGGAAACTGCCAGTATCCGGCTCAGATATTCGTTCTAGCCATATTACCCAGAGGTTATCTGCAATTGGATCACATATTTTTCATACACAAGATCCTAGCAATCTAGAATTTTTTCTGCCTATATCTAATTCTGCTTGTTCGTCGTTACCTGCTGCTGTAGGTAGTGCTAGTAGTAATACACCCGTACTGCTAGGAGAACCTTATAATTCAATTAGCAAATTACCAGCAAAAAAATTAAAGGCGAACTTGCCTCAAGTAATTTGCTCAACAGCAATTAATCCTGCAAATTTAGAATATCAAGCGGCATTAAATTTAGGTTGTCCTATTTTTCATCGCGCGGATTTATTAGCAGCCATAATTCAGGATTACGAAAGCATTGCAGTAGCAGGAACTCACGGCAAAACTACAACAAGTAGCATGATCGGATATATGCTTCTCCAAGCTGGTATTGACCCAACAATTATCGTAGGGGGAGAAGTAAATGCCTGGGAAGGTAATGCGCGTTTAGGGCAAAGTCAGTATCTTGTTGCTGAGGCAGATGAATCAGATGGTTCTTTAGTTAAGCTATCTGCCCAAATAGGCGTGATCACCAATATTGAACTTGATCATCCCGACCATTACGAAACATTGGAAGAGGTGATTGATACTTTCCAGGTGTTTGCCCAAAGGTGTCAAACTTTGGTAGGTTGCATTGATTGTGCTACAGTACGCGATGCCATTCTTAGCAAAGCCCGCTTGGGGGATAGCCGCCAGCCTACAGTTAGCTACAGTCTACAACCCGATACAGGCGCAGACTACACAGTAACCGATATTGATTACCATGCAGATGGCACTAGCGCCCAAGTTTTGGAACACGGAAAAGTATTAGGGTTATTAAACTTGCGCTTGCTAGGGCAGCATAACCTCAGTAATGCCCTAGCAGCCGTAGCTGTGGGTCGTTTGTTGGGTTTAGACTTTTCAGTTATTGCCTCAAGCATTGCCACCTTTGAAGGCGCACGTCGCCGCTTTGAACTAAAGGGTGAAGTCAACGGTATCCTTTTTATTGACGACTATGCCCATCACCCCAGCGAACTCCGCGCCACACTAGCTGCCGCACGTTTACAGTCAAGACCTGATCAACGAGTAGTTGCCATTTTTCAACCGCATCGCTATAGCCGGACACTTGCATTTTTACCAGAATTTGCTCAGTCATTTAGTCATGCTGATGCAGTTGTAATTAGCGATATCTACAGTGCAGGTGAAACGAACTTAGGGCAGATTAACGCCCAACAGCTAGTAGACCTGATCGCTACTCATCACTCGCAAGTGACTTATCAGCCTTCTTTGGAGTCAGTTTGCCAGTATTTGACACAAACACTGCGTCCAGGCGATCTTGCGCTGTTTCTAGGAGCAGGTAATCTTAATCAGATCATTCCAGAAGTGATAACCTCAATTCGCCAAACGAATAAACAAGAGAAAGAAGAATCCTTAGATAGAAAGCAGGACAAGAAAGCTAAAGAGTAGGGGAAAAATACATCTAGACGATTTTTTGAACAATTCCCCAATTGCACCTCTACTTTTTTGCCTTTTATCCACTTACATTCTTTTTTCTGCTGGTATGCATATCTCCCAAAACACGAACTCAACTATTCACAAGTCTTCTTTTTTGAGTGTGACTAAGGAAGAAAAAAATGACTTAAGCAAGTCTCAGCTAATTTACTTACCTGATACTGACTGCCAAATTAAGTCCCAGGTTCCCTTGGCAACTTTGACATCGTTTCGGGTTGGGGGGCCTGCCCAATGGTATGTAGCTCCGCGAAACCTAGAAGCACTAAAAGCTTGCTTTGAGTGGGCTAACACACAGGGTTTAGCAATAACACTATTGGGGGCTGGTTCTAATTTATTGGTAAGCGATCGCGGTTTACCAGGCTTAGTTATTAGTACGCGCCATCTCCGCCATACTGAGTTTAAACCTGATACTGGTCAAGTAATAGCTGCCGCCGGAGAACCCCTACCTCGTCTGGCATGGCAAGCAGCTGAACGGGGGTGGCAAGGCTTAGAATGGGCTGTTGGTATTCCTGGCAGCGTTGGCGGCGCTGTAGTGATGAATGCTGGCGCTCACAAAAGCTGTACAGCTGATATGTTGGTGAACACTCAGGTACTTGCACCTTCTGGAATTCTAGAAACTCTTACTCCCCAACAACTGAGCTATAGTTACCGCACTTCATCGCTTCAAGGAAGTCAGTGCTTGGTTACACAGGCGATCTTCCAACTGCAACCAGGCAGCGATCCAGAGCAAGTTATGGCGACAACAAGCCAGCACCTAGAACAGCGACGCACAACTCAACCTTACCACTTACCTAGTTGTGGTAGCGTTTTCCGCAATCCCAAACCTTATACGGCAGGGTTATTAATTGAGCAAACCGGACTTAAAGGCTACCAAATTGGTGGCGCACAAGTGGCAGAACGTCACGCCAACTTTATTCTTAACTGCGGGGGAGCAACGGCTAGTGATATTTTCCAATTAATTAATTACATCCAGCAGCAAGTTCAACAGCATCGGGGTATTTGGTTAAAGCCAGAAGTCAGAATTTTAGGAGAGTTTGAGTAAGACGGATTAGGGCAGAACCAAGGGCGACAATTGATTAGGGAAAGAATACATTAGTCAGGATAAAGATGAAGATTCTGAATTGTTTATTGTGCATTCCTTTTCTAGTCCCTAACCTCTAGCCCCTAACCCCTCTTCAGCGCATCTATAATTTAATGGAACTTTCTATTTTTTATTACACTCGGTCAAGTAGTTATGACACAAGGAAAGGGCTTTGGCTTTGGGCTAGGAAAAATGAAAGAACTAGCAGATGCCTTTAAAAAGGCACAGCAGGTTCAAGAAGGCGCAAAAAAGCTCCAAGAAGAACTGGAGCAAATGGAGATTTCTGGGGAGTCTGGCGGCGGTTTAGTTAAGGTAATTCTCAGTGGGAACCAGGAACCCCAACGGGTAGAAATTTCCCCAGATGCATTAGCAGAAGGGCCAGAAGTTCTTTCTGACCTTGTTACGGCAGCTATGAAAGAGGCCTACAACAAGTCAACCATGATGATGCGGGAGCGAATGGAAGACCTAACGAGTGGGTTAGAGTTACCAGGAATGTAAAACAGCAAGCGATCGCCCCTTGCTTCAATTGAAAGGGGAAAAGTAAAAGGCAAAAGCTAACAACTTTTGTCTAATTCCCTTTGTCCGCTTGGTGTGAATTTAATTCCTATCCAGGAGCGCCCTTGATGCCTTACAAGCTTTTATTTGTTTGCCTTGGTAACATCTGCCGATCGCCAGCCGCAGAAAACATCATGAATCATCTGATTGTCCAGGCGAACTTGAGTAAACAAATTAGCTGTGACTCTGCTGGTACAGCCGGATACCACATTGGTAATCCACCTGATGAGCGGATGACAATTACTGCGGCGGCTCAGCTAGGAATTAAACTGCGTGGTCACGCCCGCCAGTTTAAAAAGTCAGACTTTGAAACCTTTGACTTGATTCTGGCTATGGACGCGGCTAACTATCAAGATATTCTTGCTCTCGATCCAACTGGACAGTACCAGAATAAAGTGCGCTTGATGTGTGAATTTTGTGCTAATTATTCTCTTAAAGAAGTTCCAGACCCTTACTACGGTGGCCCAGAAAACTTTAGTTTAGTTATCGATCTTCTGCTTGATGCTTGCAATGGGCTATTACAGCACGTAAGTAGCAAGTGCGCAAAAGGCTCAATAGTAAAGGATAAAAGTTAAAAACTTCTACACCTCTTATTTTCGTCAAAGAAGAGACGAGAGCAAACTAGGTAAATAAGTTTAGGGGCTTAAAGTATAAAAATTTTTATCATAAAATGTTGAGAAATCTATGATTTTAATCAGAGATATGACCGCCGATTGCCGATTTTAAGCAAGCCTAAATATCATATCTAGCTAGTTTAAGCTGGATGGGTTAACAGAATATTGTTCTAATATTTTCAGTACCCCCCTATTGACGAAGCGATTGGACTACTCAATTCATTCGGGACAAGTGTTTAAGGTTTTAGCTCGAAAACAAACAAGCATCGAAATATAACCTCGATAAATAAAGTCAAAGGCTTTAATAAATAGAATAGATGCAAAGCTAGAAACAAACTAGGAAGGACTGATCTCAAAATAAGTAGATAATCGTATTGCTCATACAGTTTGTTGCAGTCTCACCTATTAGCAAAACATCTCCAAAAATTAAGCACTCTCAACCCCAGAACGCACTTTACCTACATCTCGGCTCAACCTCTGTGTTTAACCTCCAATGGTAGGGTTAAGGTAAAGGCAGTTTGGTCAGATGGAGTTGAGTCAAGGGTTAAGTCGCCATAATGTGCGCGTGCAATTTCCCTCGACAAACTCAGTCCAAGTCCTGTTCCTTCAACTTTGCGTGTCCGGGCTGGATCGCCGCGATGAAACCGCTCAAAAATGCGCTCTCGATCGCTTGGTGGGATAGTTTTGGAGGAATTAGTAATCGTTACCAATACAGTCGCTTGCTGTTGTCGAGCGTGAATCTTTATCCAGCCATCGGCAAGATTATATTTAATCGCATTGCTGATGAGGTTTTGCAAAACTTGGGTAAGTAAATCGCGATCGCCCTGCACCCGCAATTGAGCAGCAATCTCTATTTGAACCTCCAGATGCGGTGCTAGTAGTTCCAAGTCTTCCTCCATCTGGGCTAAAATCTCGGACAAATTGACTTCGACTTGATACAAGCTCATTCGTCCGGCATCGGCTAAAGAAAGCAACAAAAGTTTCCGCACAATTCCACTCAGGCGACGCACTTCATCTAGCAAGCTACTCAAGCTTTGCTGTACCTCTGATCCAACTTCAGCTTTTTGTAAAGTCCATTCCAGTTCTCCTTGCAAAATTGCCAAGGGTGTTTTGAGTTCATGAGCTGCATCACCACTGAAGCGAGAAGCCTGCTTAAAGCTCCGTTCCAGGCTCTCTAACATCTGATTAAATACCTGAATCAATTCCACAAATTCCACATCAGTTGTACCAATCGGAACCCGTTGATCCAATCCTTTGACTGTTACTTGTTCAATTGCCCTAGTCAATCGCCGGATCGGTCGCAAGGCATTTCCCGACAGCCACCACGCACCACCAGTAATTAGAAACAGGACAAGAAATATCGAAATCAGGAAGATGTTACGGATAGCTAACATTTCGCGCTCAATCGAATTGAGGCTGACAGCGATAGTCGCTATGCGTACAGTTGTTGGCATCGCAGCCTGAATATAAGGAAAAGTAGCTGTACCAACACGCCAGGTTTCTGTTGATGTATGTTGTGTCTTAAATCGCGGTGCGGGAAGTTTATTAGGTGGAGGGAAATCACGGAATCGCGGTCTTTCTAAACGTTCTTGCTCTAAGGATGAGGATCTGCTAACTGAAGGTAAGGGCTGAGAATGCGATCGCACTAGGTTATTCACTTTCAGGTCACTGGGCCAGTTATCAGACTGGTAAAGCGTATTACCATGCGAGTCGCTTACTAATAAAGCAATGAGTGTTTCTGCATCTGTGCCAAATATTTGGGGTAATAAAACTTTGTCAAACTGCCAAAATCGCATACGTGGGCGGCCCACCCGGATCAGCTGACTTTTGATCGCTTCATCCAGACGACTAACTTTAGCTTGGTAAATCAGCCACCAAGAACTCATCCCAAATCCCACAAGAGCAGTACCAGCTAGAATAGCGGATGTAAGGGCAATGCGAGTACGAAAAGAACTCAGTTTCACAAATCAAGACTCCGGTTGACGAAACCGATATCCAACTCCCCGCACACTTTCCAGCCAGCCAGACCCCCCAATCGGATCTAGTTTCTTGCGAATCCGTTGAACGCAGACATCTACGACGTTGGTAGTTGGGTTGAAATCATAGCCCCAGACGTGCTCCAGAATTTGCGTGCGGGTAAAGACTCGTCCGGGAGAGCGCATCAGGTACTCTAAAAGATTAAATTCGCGGGTAGTCAGTTCTACTACGTGCTGATTGCAAGTGACTTCGCGTGTGATGCAGTCTAGTTTAATCGGCCCAACACTCAGCAGGTTTTGGCGATCGCCTACACTTCGACGCACTACTGCATGGATGCGGGCAACTAGCTCCTCAACAAAAAATGGCTTGGCGATATAATCGTCTGCACCAAGATTTAGTCCGGCAATTCGGTCATCCAATTCATTGCGAGCAGTCAGCAGAATCACAGGAACATTCCGATGAGCTTGTCGCAAGCTCTTGAGAATCGCTAGCCCATCCTTTCCGGGAACCATGATGTCGAGCAAAACCACGTCATACTCATTGTCTATGGCACGGTGATAGCCCTGATTACCATCATCGCAGTAATCAACAACAAACCCGTGTTCCTTCAGTCCAGCGTTGACAAAGTTAGCGATCTTTGCCTCGTCTTCAATAAATAGAATATGCATAGTCTCACCTGAGACTCTTATTGTATATTCCCTAGCTGCCTACTTAAATTACAAAACTGTAATTTAGATTTGGTCAAGCTGTAATTTTCAGCAGGCTTAATTAAAACATGACTCTGCATTCTCTATTAGCAAGGATTTCAATTGTCATGATTAAGCAACTGTTAGTTTTATCTGCTGCATCTATTCTAATTGGCGGCGGCGGTTTTATCACAACGAAGGCGATCGCCGATCAGTCTACCTTAATGGCACAGAATTCAGCACCACAAACTGAGCAACGAGAACAAGGATCAAGACAACGACGTGGTTCAAAGTTTGAACGTCTGACCGGAATAACTGATGCCCAAAAGGCTCAACTGCGGCAAATTCATGAGGCTAGCCATCAACAGATTGATGCTATTCCCACAGCCGAGCAAAAAGCCCAAATCCAAGCAATTCGCAATGACACCAAAACTAAGATGGATGCAGTTCTGACTGATGAACAAAGGCAACAACTACAACAATCATCACCATCTAATGGGGGAAGAGGTCGTGTTCCAAAAATCAGTGGACTGACCGATGCTCAAAGATCTCAGATGAGGGAAATTCGCTCTGCTAGCCGTCAACAGATGGATGCTATCCTCACATCCGAGCAAAAAGCCCAAATCCAAGCAATTCGCAATGACACCAAAACTAAGATGGATGCAGTTTTGACGGATGAACAAAGGCAACAACTACAGGAGTTGCGCCAGCAGAAACGACAAGACCGTCAGCAACGGCAGTCTTAGTTAGGGCATTTGCTTTAGGACTATTCGAGCTAGTGTAGGCTAGCGGAAATAACTAGATCGTTTTATAGCTGCTCTTAATCCTGGAGCAAGCCTGCGATCGCTTCCCCAAAGATTTATATCCCGTGCTAAAGCCGAGGCACGAAAGGCAACCTTCTAGCTTAGGTTAACCATAGACAGCACTGAACCAACAGCTAAAGTCTTAAGATTTTAGTCAGAAATGGATGACAACTATGAAGTTTTATAACGTTAAAGTGGGAGACAAACTTTCTTGGGTTACGCAAGGAACAACTTGGATTAATGGTCAGCATCAAAAACGGCTTTTAAACTATCCAGCCGAAGTAGTAGAAGTTTTTGAAACTACTTTTATTTGTAGAACCACAGATGTTTATTACCTGTATAAATGCAATAAAAGTGATGGAGTAGCTGTTGGTCATGGGCGTGACTGTGGTTGGGCTGAAAAAGTAAAAACTTCTTCTTTACAGCAAATCTCATGTAATTAGCACCCTTCGGCTAAACTATGGAGAGGAAAACTATTAACGCCGTCAGATGCCTGTTGCTTACTCGACTGATTTACGCACCCGTGTGATAGAGGCTTGGAAA
>JAHHHE010000070.1 GCA_019359535.1 Gloeocapsa sp. UFS-A4-WI-NPMV-4B04 | reverse complement strand
AAGAACTTATACACAGTTAGACCAGGCAATCACAGATGCTCTCGCTGCGGTGACTCCTCAAGATATTATTGGCTGGTTTACCCATTGCTGTTGCTATGTTTCACCCAACTGAGAACTGCTGTAATCATTTGGTAGCGAAGCAGTAATAAACTAGAAACTTCATATCAAACCTAAAAATTAGAGTTGCCCTTACTACTCAAAAAATATTTTGGGATTTCCGTAAACGCCTCACATTCCTTTGAAGTAAATAAGGAGAAGTTAGACAGTTCTAACGATCTGTCTGTTGTAAACCATAAGCAAGAGGCAAATAAAGATGCTGGTTTTACCTAAGTACAACCTGAAAGAAGATGCTATAAAAGTTAAAAATGCAGAGACAGAAGAAGATTTGAAGGCTTTGATGATTGGGCCTAACCCAGGCAACAATGTGGAAATGGGGATCTTCAATGCTCCAACACAGCAAGGTCTACAAAAGCAACTTGAAACTAGCCGCAGACTCCTCAAGGAGGGGAAAGAAGTTAATGACGATACAAAGATATACACACAAAAACGTCTTACAGCTTTAGTTTACACAGCTGCCAGTCTCAATAACATTGAATTAACCTAGAGACTGTGTTTAGCATAGATTTCAAGCAACTGTAGTAGCCTCAACTAAATGTTATGAAAGAGGCTACTATTTTTAAATTTGCTCAATAGGAAATTCAAGGAGCTATTTGGTCTAAAGTTGGGGAAGAGCCAGTAATTAAGCTTGGTTCCTGATGGCTTTTACTAAATCTTACTTAAGTGCGCGAAACTCAATACAACCAAAGAATTACCCCAGTAGCCAGTAAACAAAAAATTCCGGCTACACCAGCTAAAGGTTTACCATGCTTTCCTGTTATCCCTTCGGGAATTTTACCAGTATAGGCTATTAGCCCAATTGTATCTAAACTTGCGATCGCCCATACCCAGCCTGTATGTAGTCCCCAAGCTAAACCCAAACTACCCCCATCTACAAAACGCGCCAGTACCAATACCATCCCCATTAGCCATAATCCGGATAACTGCGGTATTGTTTCTCGTCGTTCCCAAATTAAGTGTAGTAAGGCAAAAACCACGCTAGAAATAATTGCTGCTACTCCAACTGAGTAATCTTGCCTCAGTTGAGTTAAAAGAAAGCCGCGAAAGACTAACTCTTCTGTGCCACTAATCCACAGTGCTAACAGCCATATAGGTAGTAAGACGGATATTAATTGTCGCACCTCTACCTTTTGCCAAGTCAGCCATCCCAGCGCTGTTTGAATACCAAACAAAATTGCTAGACCTAACGCTCCTAAGCTAAAGCCTAACCCTAATGAACGTAATATCTCAAAATCCCAGGTGAAGCCGTAATCTGAGAAAGACACACCCGTTACTCGACTAGCTGCCCACAGAATAGGAGGGGCAATTAAATACAGTGACGCTAGTAAAGGTAGCTTTTGCTCTGGTTGTAGAGGCTTGGAAGGTTGCCATTTGATGGCGATCGCACATATAACCGCCACTGGCAACCAACACACCGCCCAAGCACCAAAAAAAGCGATCGCAGTAAGCAGCGAGAAAGGTATATTTGCCAGAAATGTGGCTGCCGGATCAAAGTTAGTGTTCAAAACAGCCACAGAATTGCCAGAATTTTATTTCAGACATTGACCAAAGCATGAAACGGCGGAGAACTCAATTCACATTACTGAAATAAGACAAGCCCTACCAATTCTTTTAATCTGAATTTAGTCCTCGTCTAAGTCAGTATCTGCCTCATCAGCGCCATCACTTTTATCACTATCAAGCTGAATTAAGTGAATGTGTTTGTATCCCAGCTTAATTTCAAACTCATCTCCAGGCTTTAAGCCCATTGCCTGGGTGTATGTTGAACCAATAACAATCTGACCATTTTGGTGAACACTAACTCGATAAGTTGGTTCGCGCCCACGTCCATCTTTTGGTCCTTCAGGACTTAGAGGAATTCCTCTAGCTGCCAGCAATGCGTCATAAAAATCGGTGAGATTGACGCGAGTTTGTTTATTCTTGGTAACGGTGTAATAGCCACATTGCTTTGCTCTTTCTCGTCGTGGTAAATGAGAAAGTTCTTTTACCTTTTGAAGCAGTGCCTTACCCATTAACGGTGCGGTTGCAGTTTCAGCCATTACGATCAAAATATCCTTACGATTTACAAACTGGAAAACAGCGTCTGATGCAAAATTTTTGACGTTATAAAAAATATATCTCCAAATCTCTACTTTTAGACAAAAAGTTTTTGCATAATTACATCCTAGCGATTAGTAATTTGGTTTTGCAAATTTTATCAGATCCTTAAACTCTTCTATCAGCACTGTTCAATTGTTAATAACCTCTAAGTTTTTTAGTCATGGCGTTACCTGCTACCCTAAATCTCGTAAAACGAAGAATACTTAAATGATTTTATTATTTCTATTTAACACTGCTATGGGGTTGAGGAGTGCTTATCTGATCCGGCTTGGTATTTATTAAACACTTTTCAGTTGCTGGCAAGCTCTTTTCTATCGGAAATCAAAAATTTAGTTGATTATATATAAACTTAAATCTACAACTATTGTATATTTTTGTACTAAAGCTTGACAACGAGTAGTTTTAACCCTCGTTTACCTTCAGGATCAAAGTGCTTTTAGTGTCAGATTCATCAATTGAAGCTTAGAATAAAAGCAGTGCCACCTTAGTGTTTACCGAGTTACTAAAACAAAACTACACTAAGCAAAGATTCAAGAGAGTGGCGCGCATGGATTAATAAGCGATCGTAAGCTGTGAAGCATCTAAGAAAGCCTATTTATATTGGTTTTTTGAACAGGAGCGGGGGATATATCATTTTTTCCTGACTTTCAAAATATGTAACTCAAATGCACGATAGCTTAATAATTTTGAGCTACGAGCAAATAAAATTAACAAACTTGGGTTGGTGGAAATGCAAGTGCTTTTTAAAATTATTCGGCAGACAAAAAACTCCCCTCATCAGGTTCAAACTTACTTGTTAGAGACAGAACCAGGGAATACGATTCTTGATTGCCTGAATCGAATTAAATGGGAGCAAGATGGCAGTTTGGCTTTTCGCAAGAATTGCCGTAATACTATCTGTGGTAGTTGCGCCATGCGAATTAATGGGCGCTCTGCTTTAGCTTGTAAAGAAAACGTTGGTAGTGAAGTCGAAAGGCTACAAATACAAAAAAACGCTGGCTCTCAATTAGATCCTATTCCAGAAATTATTGTTGCCCCAATGGGCAATATGCCAGTAATTAAAGATTTGGTAGTAGATATGAGTAGCTTCTGGAACAACCTAGAAGCAGTAGAACCTTATGTTAGCACCGATGCAAGACAAGTTCCAGAACGAGAGTTTTTACAAACACCAGAAGAGCGATCGCAACTAAATCAAACTGGTAATTGTATTATGTGTGGCGCTTGCTATTCCGAATGCAATGCCCGTGAAGTTAACCCAGACTTTGTTGGCCCTCACGCCCTTGCCAAAGCTTACCGAATGGTCGCAGACTCCCGGGATACCGATGCTGAAAGATTAGAAAAATATAATCAAGACACTGCGGGAGTTTGGGGTTGTACTCGTTGTTTATACTGCAACTCGGTTTGTCCGATGGATGTTGCTCCCCTAGACCAAATTACTAAAATAAAACAGGAAATCTTAGCTGATAAAAATGTGCCAGACAGCCGTCCGATTCGCCACCGTAAAGTATTAGTAGAGTTAGTTAAACAAGGTGGCTGGATTGATGAACGAGCCTTTGCATTACAAGTAACAAGTGATTACTTCCGCGACCTCAAGGGATTGCTTAGTATTGTACCTCTGGGGTTACGGATGTTAACTAAGGGCAAGTTTCCACTTTCGTTTGAGCATTCAGAAGGAACAATAGAGGTGCGATCGCTCATTGAATCTGTCCAACAGCAGAGGGGTCAGGGGTCAGGGGTCAGGGGTCAGGGGTTAGAATAATTCCCCATCTGCTTCACTGGGGATTGGTTGGCACGTTCAGGGGTTGCCCAAAGCGGTCATAAACTAAAATATCCCACTGCCCATTTGCACTCGATTCAAAGGCTATCTTATTGCCATCAGCGCTAATAGTAGGGTTGCGAACTTCCGCTTGCAGATTGGCTGTTAGATTCCTTAACTGGCTCGTTTCACGATCATATAAAAAGATTTCCACCCGACCTTGGCGACTAGCGGTGAATACAATATAACGACCATCTACAGAGACATCTGGATCAGACGCGATCGCATCAAATGAATTCAATCCAGGCAAGTTGATCAAATTCCGATCCGCCGCGTCGAACAAATAAACATCTTGACTACCAAAGCGGTCAGAAGTAAAAACAATATATCGACCAGCAATTTTAGGGGTTAACTCTGAAGCCGGACTATTCAAGCTTCGTCCCCCAGCATCAAAGGGATAGCTTAATAAACGGGGATAACCGCCACAGCCACTCAAAAACCCAGCCAAGGCGATCGCAAATAGTTTTAATTTTTGATTTTTGATCAAGTTAAAGACGCGCACCGCACACCTTAAACGGAGTATTAACCTTCCTGTTATGTCTGGAATTATTTAGCACATTCCATAGGTGAGGTCGAGGGCTGGTATTATCCAGCGCCCCTCCCCGTTAGATCCGGACGTGCCACTTTCGTACCATCCGGCTCCCGATTCAATTAGGCAGTGCCTTTGCTCATGTGTACATAATCATGGCAACTCTCATGTAGAGCCTCCAGATTGTTAAGTTTCCAGTTGTGGTGATTTCTGTCCTTATGGTGTAAGTGAACTCGCTCCTCGGATGTCGTCTTTAGTCCGCATCTGGCACATGAATGGTTTTGTCGTTTTAAGACTTTAGAGGTTATACCTTCGTAGAGCTTACTGTTACGTTCGCTCCAGTAGGTCAAATCGCCGTCATAAGGTGATTTATTTCTTTTGACATTGATGTGTTTATTTTCGGAATAAGGGACTGATGGGAATGCGTGTTTTATCAGTTTCCTGACAGTGTGGCGATTCTGGTTAGTTTCCTTATTAAATACCTTGGACGCTTTGTGAGTAATGTGCCACAGTGAGAACCGTGACCCGTTCATCTTACAGAAGCGGTGGTAATTCCGCCAGCCTCTAACTACCGGGGCTAAATTATTAGCTTTTGTGGTAGCGCCATAGTTACTATTGTTGATAATGTGTTTTACTTTCTGGCGAAAAGCTTTGAAATTGTCCACTGAGGGAACGCATCTAAACTTTCCGTTGCTTTGCACTTTAAAATGCCAGCCGAGGAAATCAAACCCATTTGTCGTAGCAGTTAGCCTGGTTTTCTTTTCACTTACCTTTAATCCTCGTTCTACTAAAAATTGGCTGATACGTTTAAGTATTTTCTCAGCATCGTCTTGAGGTCGGAGTATTATCACCATGTCATCCGCATAACGAATTGAAGGTTCTATATTCTTTCCACCAGCATCTTTCCCTATTAGCGCCAGTGTCAGCCCGTAACGGCTGTCTGATTGCGCCCTAGTTCCCAGCTTCGCTCTACCGATTTCCCCGAAGGTACTCTGAGTTGGTTCGGCGTGGGCAGATAAGGAGTCATGCCTGAGTTTGGCAGGTAGGGCTTTCACCTACATCAATCGAGAAGTTCAGCTTTTGTGACAGTAATCTGCTGTCGGGCTGGAGTGCCTATTTACGGACTTTCACCGTGATTTGACACCCAACGAATCGCACAGTAAGGCATGAACAGTCTAGATTATCCTATTCCCTACTCTTTTTTATTAAGGCTACGGCGTTGGAGATGAATTAACTGACACACCATCAGGAATATCCAATTCAATACTAGGGCCTCGGTCTAACACTTCAACATCCCATTGACCGCGACCACCGCTTTCAAACACTATGTAACGACCATCTGGGCTAATGCTAGGATTACGTATCCAACCTTGATACCATTGGCTGAGAGCTTGCGACTGTTGCGTGGCGCGATCGTAGAGTACAATCGTTGGTTTACCCTGCTGGTCACTCACAAGATAGACAATATAGCGCCCTGTATAACTAAGACTAGGGCTTTCAGCAATTGTTTCCCGCCGATTTAGTCGCGGTATCGGTATTAGCTGCTGTTGTTCCAAATCGTACAGCAGAATATTACGACCGCCATTTCGGTTAGATACAAACCCCAATAAGCGACCATTACCGCTTAAAGTTGGTTGCTCGTCAGTATAACGGCTGTTAAGGGCAGTTGAACCAAATAGGCGATCGCCTGGAGTACAGCTAGCAATCAAACTCGCGATACCCAAGCCAAGACCCAAATGTTTCCACCGCCAGAGCAAAAATATAGGCGTAAATGCTTTCACCTCAGATGTTGCCTGCCGCCACTTTTCTCCTGCTCAAATTTCGATTCGCCATACTTACCCTCACCAATTACTGGTTAAGGCTCGTCAAAATTTGCTGAGTTATCTGGTTCATCGTCTACCTGATCAATAGGTTTGTAATCAACGTAGTCAGTTGGTGTCGCTTCTATATCAGACTCTCGCCGAGACGAGTCTTGAGTCCGACGACGTTTTTTTGGTCTAGGCGTAACATCATTCCGATTTTCTAAACGCGAGGAGCCACTACTGCGAGGCGATTTACTTCCTCTGGCACTTGCAGCATCCCAGTCATCCTCAGAGCGCCTAGAAGAACTCCACTCATCGTCTTGAGTTCGTTCTGAGGGACGACTTACTGGACGAGTAGTACCCCGACGCGGGTTGTCTCCTTGTCTCATTCGTTCAGAACTACTGCTGCGATTAGATAATTGACGCGGGGGTTCATCGTCGTATTCACCTCGACGATAAGCAGGTCGAGTCGGAGCGTCATCCTCGTATTCATCGGTACGACCACGCCTACTCTCTTTGCTTCCTCTAATTCGAGGAGGACTATACTCTTCTTCTAGCGGTTCTAAATCATCATCTAGCTCCGCCTGATACGAATACTTTGAACTCACAGGTCGTTCTTCATCTACAATCCGCGTATTTCGCTTTGCCTGCTCAGTTGCTACACCACGTAGCCTAATGCTTTCAACCGCGAAAAAAACGGTTGCTCCGGTTAAGAGCAGTTGACCAAATTGTAAAATTGGGTCTAGCCGCCAACCTTGAAATATGAGAATGAAGCCGCAAAGTAAGCCTACAGCAGCAAAAAAGATGTCGTGATCCCGCGCTAGCTCTGGACGCACTGAGCGCAGAAAGTACAGTGCAGCACCGGATACAGCCAGCAGAATGCCTAAAATACTGGCTGATCCTCCTCCAAAATTTACCTGAGCCAAGAAGCTGGCTGAGTTCACCCCAAAATTTACCATTGCTGTTCTCTCAAGTATGTTTTATCGTAGCGAGTCACAGTAAAAATCACCATATAATGGGCATTCTGAACTGACGAGACAAGCGATTCACCGCCAGTGCCATCCACTTGAGCTAGTTTAGGTAGTCTGTTTGTATTCAGGGTTATTAGCGATCAGACAGTAAGTACCTCTGTTCTCAACTCGTCTTGCCATTATTTAAGAATTTAATGGGAGTCTGCTGTATGACTCCCCCAAGTTTTAAGAACGTTGAATCTTGTCCTTTTGGCTAACAAAAATTAGAAAAGCTGTTGCTGGAATGACAATAATCAATGTACCCGCCAGCAAGCTGTAAAAGAAATTTACTAAAGAAGGTGTCATGGATTTTCAACCTTTGTTTATACACTTCATCTTAATTTTAATCGTCTGCTACACGCTTGAGAAGCTATCAACAGCGCTGATTTATCACTGACATGATAAATCACGAGCGATCGCGATCTAGCCATGACAAACAACTCCCTTGAGCAAATATACCGATTCAGGTATTGGCTCTAACCTTTTCTGGCATTAATAGATACTAGCATTGCGTTAAAATATTCATTAGCTTTACAAAGCTTAAAAAATTATAAGTTGCAGTTCATATCCCAAAAAGTTGGTATTTATGACAGCAATTCACCGAATTTACCCAAAACATAATACTGCTACAGGGTTGTTCTGTAACGAGCGCATTGCGGCAGGCGATTTTTTGAAGTTAAAAGTCGATCCAATTTTTTCTTTTAGTTAGCGACAACCTATGACTGCTATTACTCTGACCAATTGGATTTTAGGCTCCTTTTTGGGTCTAATGATATTATTGTTTATTTTCCGGATCGTACTCACTTGGTATCCGCAAGTGAATCTTAATCGCTTTCCTTTTAATTTGGTTGCCTTGCCTACTGAACCGTTTTTAGTACCATTACGCAAGCTAGTACCACCACTAGGCGGCGTGGATATTAGCCCTGTTATTTGGGTTGGCATATTTAGCTTGCTACGAGAGCTACTTTTAGGTCAGCAAGGACTACTGATGATGCTCTCTCACCTGAATTAAGGCGAGAGGCTAGGGGGAACAATTAGGCAACTAATCTAGTTTTATACTCCCTCCCGTGTCCCCGTATCCCCGTGTCATTTTTCAATCTATCCACAACACCCCTAACCCCTAACCCCTAGTCCCTTCTTTGAGGCAGCATCACTTGTTCAA
Organism: Gloeocapsa sp. UFS-A4-WI-NPMV-4B04; assembly: GCA_019359535.1. Lineage (GTDB taxonomy): Bacteria > Cyanobacteriota > Cyanobacteriia > Cyanobacteriales > Chroococcidiopsidaceae > JAHHHE01. The sequence goes on along the minus strand of JAHHHE010000070.1, from coordinate 15,914 downwards.
CAAAATCGGTGTAAACCTCACCTTCCAAAAACTCCTTTTTTTCTAGAATTTTTTGATGGAAGCCAATCGTAGTTGGTAGCCCTGTAAGCGCACACTCCCGTAGGGCGCGTTTCATTCGCTTAATTGCAGCAGGGCGATCCGCAGCCCAAACAATTAACTTGGCAATTAAGGAGTCGTAATATGGAGGAATCTGATAATCGGTGTAAACGTGAGAATCCATCCGTACACCTGGGCCACCGGGGGGTAGATAACCGCTAATCCGTCCCGGCGCAGGGCGGAAATCGTGATCGGGATCTTCGGCATTGATTCGGCATTCGATCGCATGACCTCGAAGAACTACTTGGTCTTGAGTTAGTTGCAGTTTTTCACCTTGAGCAATTTTAATTTGTTCCGCCACTAGATCGAGTCCAGTAATCATTTCTGTTACGGGATGTTCAACTTGAATCCGAGTATTCATTTCCATGAAATAAAACTCGCCGGATTGTGCAAGTAAAAACTCCACCGTACCTGCGCCTACGTAGTTAATTGATTTAGCTGCCATCACCGCCGCAGTACCCATTTTTTCACGTAATTCTGGAGTGAGAGCAGGACTTGGGGCTTCTTCTAACAACTTCTGGTGGCGACGTTGAATGGAGCAATCTCGTTCACCCAAGTGAATAATATTGCCGTAGCTATCACCTAGAATTTGAAATTCAATATGGCGGGGGCGTTCAATGAATTTCTCTAAATAAAGTCCGGGATTTCCAAATGCAGCTTCCGCTTCACCCTGAGCTGCTAAAAACAGTCGGGCAAGATCGTTATCGTCTCGCACCAGCCGCATCCCGCGTCCGCCGCCGCCAGCTGTAGCTTTGATCATAACTGGATAGCCGATTTGACGCGCGATCGCAACTGCTTCTTGTTCGTCTTCAAGCAATCCATCACTACCAGGTATAGTTGGTACGGCAGCTTTGATCATTGTTTCTTTGGCAGTTGATTTATCCCCCATTGCCCGGATAGATTCTGGCGTTGGGCCAATAAAAACAATTTCGTGAGCGGCACAGATTTCAGCAAACCGAGCATTTTCGGCTAAAAAGCCATAGCCGGGATGAATAGCAGTGGCGTTTCGAGTCAGTGCGGCTGCAATGATTCTAGGAATGTTTAGATAACTTTGGCTACTGGGCGCTTCGCCGATGCAAACCGCTTCGTCAGCAAGTTGAACGTGCAAGGCATCGCGGTCAACTGTGGAGTGAACCGCAACAGTGGCAATTCCCATTTCTTCGCAGGCACGGAGAATACGGAGGGCGATTTCGCCGCGATTGGCAATTAATATTTTGGAAAAGTGCATCTTCCAGCTTCGATGTCTGTATCAGCTAGGATAGAGGCTAATGAGTGCTTCCTAAAAGATAAATAATTGTGAAACGCGATCGCTACTCACAAATAAGCTCATTATCTCCACAAAACGATTAATTCAATTAGGCACAGGCACTAGCTTATGCTACATTATTAAGGCTGAATACAATTTGCGGATGTGGTGGAATTGGTAGACACGCACGCTTGAGGGGCGTGTGGTTAACGCCTTGCGAGTTCGAGTCTCGCCATCCGCACTGACCTCCCTATCCTCATAGTTATAAGTTTTAAGTCTTAAGTTAAAAATAGAATTCCAGCTTAAAACTATCTAATCCTCTGCTATGCAATAGGTTTTATCGCCCAAGTTAGTTATATTTGATAGATAGAGTAAAGTTTTGTAAAGAACATTGACTGCAACTTTTAGTTCGGCAAATAGTCTAGCACTACCAACAACTTGGCATCGCCTCGTACCGCTTTGGCAAGGTGAAGAAAACACTGTTCAACAAGGCTTGCCTCATACTCAGCTAGCGCCAGCTTGGCAACTGTTACTTCTAGGAGATGGTTCCCCGACACGACACCTGCAACTGCTTACAGGTGAGGCAACGGAAGTAGATGTAATAGATATGTCTAATATTGGGATGAATTTAGATGCTGCCCCTAACTTAATTCAAGCTGTACCAGGGCCACGACTACGACGACAGGTGTGGCTACGTACCACCTCTGGTCAGCGATTAGCATATGCTACCTCATGGTGGGAAGCTAGTCATGTAGATGAATATTTGCAAAACCGGAATTTACCAATTTGGGCTAGCTTAACTCACCTACGTACAGAGTTGTATCGCGATGTCCAAGGAATTTACTACGGTAACTGTGTTGCTTTAGAGGTAGCTTTTAAACAGTCGGGCCCTTTTTGGGGTCGCCACTATCTGTTTTGGCATCATGGGCAGCCATTAACGCTTATTTATGAGGTCTTCTCGCCTTACTTAACTAAATACTTAGGCCCGATGCAGCTAAATTAAGTTATTGGAGGTGGGACTCATCGCCAATCCAAAATTCCTACTTGCTTGTGCAAGATGTAGTAGGCGTAGGTCTTCTTCCTTTTTCTTTGGTTGACTCTTTAGGCAAGACTTTTACGATGGTACACTTCTCTAACTTCTTGAACCTAGAATGCTCACCAAAGCCACTTATCTTCTATCAAGGGAAGTCGGATCTCCAAATATGAACTGCACGTTGCGCTAGATATCTCTGACGTGCAGCAAGAGTATCTGGTGTCCACTCTTCAGCCGTAATTCTTTGCGTCAAAGTGTAAACGCTTTGCTGATATTTGTCTCGCTTGACCTGATAATTCTGTTGACCAATATCACGATTGAAGGATGATTCTAGAGGGGTTAGATTGCCAAGTCGATAAACCATCTCCTCTACTTGAGCATTAGTAAAGCTCTGTAGCCATTCATCAGTTGGGACTTCAGGTAAAATGTGCTCAATCGAGAAACTATCCTCATCGTCTCTTCTACTAGAAGCATCTGCCTCTAACTTTCCAAGAATATATCGAACCAGCTTACGCTTTTGTCCTCTTGTGGAGATCGAGAGTAAGGAAAAGTCCTGCTGAAACTTTTCATCCTGAACATATACCGGACGTAGAGTGTCGAAAACCTGTCTCGGATTAGTTATATTTCCACCCGCAATGGCAATTGCAACCTTGTTATAAAGCGTCTCTAGGTCATTGGGATTCAAACTGCTGACAATGGTATAGCGAAAGGAGAGCACAACGACAAGTTTCAATAAACGAGTAAAGTCCTCTTCCGAGAACTTCTGATAGCCAGCAAATAGAGTTGGATACGCCTGCTTTACTCGAAACAGTTCAAGCTCACGAACATGAATTCGATTGTCTGGAGTATCACGCCAGAACTCGTCATTTGAGTTACCAAAAGCTATAAAAAGACCACTGTAATTCTCAAGTTGATCGAGCAGATCAAATGCTTGTTGAGCATTTTTGACAGATTTTTTAACTAGCCTAAACAAGCGTTCGCGACGCACTCCATAATGCTTGAGACTGAGATAACAATAAAGAAATTCAGTAAACTTCTCCATCTGAACTGTGTTTCTGATGCCCTTCCATTGCCGTTGGGCTATCTGTAAATCAGATGACCCTTGAAAGAATGAAAAAATATAATTCGTTAATATATCAGTAGAACTTAGCACTACACCCCTAGCATTCAAAGTCTCAAAAATGCTATAGGCATTCAGTTCATCTTGAACATTAATTTGTATAAAAAGAAATCGTTGAGCAATAGTATCGGTAAAAAATTTGCATAGTTTCTCTCCGTCCTGAATGACCTCTGAAAGTTTTTCCAATTGCATGGAGAAATACTCAAATGCCTGCCAGAGAAGTTGATTGGATTTCGACAGCGAACGGATATTCAGAGGTCTTCTAAGGTTAATTAGATTACTTTGATAGAAATCATTGTTGTTTTCATTCAGAAGAAGTTTACTGGAGTAACGAAGAGAACGTGGATCTCTATCGCTTAGATAAGTACGTTTTAGAATTTCCTGCCGCTCTTGGTTAGCTTCAGGCTCCTTCGCCTGCTCTACAAGTAGTCGAATCTTTTCAATGACAGCGATGGCAATAATACTAAGAGTGGCTAGCCGCTGCTGACCGTCGATGATTGTAAATTCCTTTTCAGAAGTACTAGAGCTTTGCAGGACAAGCGCCCCCATATAATGGCTGGCATCAGAGTTAGTATGTAGCGTCAGAATGTCCAGCCAAAGGTCTTCCCAATTTTCCTCCATCCAGGAATAATCACGCTGGAAGGGAGGAACTCGGTAGAGCTTGCCATTGCTGATTAAGTCACCGAAGCTGGTGGTACGAGTATCCAATAGATTAATTCGAGCCATAGAGCGCAAGAATAAACACTAAATTAACTAGCTCTGATTTCTCTAAGGTATCAGCAGCTAGTCTATGTGTAATATCTGCTAGAGAGATAGCCACATGTTTAAATCTAGGAGTTGAGGTTAAAAATGTGGGACCTTTTGCATAACACTACTGCACCTAACTGCTCGATAACATGGTTCTCATGCAGCCTGGCTCCATGATGTTGGATACTACTTGTGGGCAGTAAGTGAGCCAGCGTTAGGATCGTAAGCTAGCAGAATCCGCCACAAAGCTTGGTGTTGCTGATTTAGTAATGATTAGCGATAGTTGTATACTTGGAAGTTCTAATTGTAGCGTAGGCTTAACATTGAGTTTCATTACATTTTCAGCAACGCCCAAAGCTTTGCTGTGGCGGTACGAAAGATATCAAACTGCTGAGTGCTCTAAAATTAGCTTTGAGCGCTTGACTAACTCAGGAACTGGAATCGGGTAATCTCCTGTAAAACAGGCGGAGCAGAAACTATTAGGATCTTCTTGGGTCGCTTTCAGCATCCCCTCTTTGCTGAGATAAGCCAGAGAATCTACCTCAATTTGTTTAGCAATTTCTTCCACAGACTTAGTAGCGGCAATTAGCTGATCTTGGGTATCAGTGTCAATGCCATAGAAGCAGGGATGTGTCACAGGTGGCGAAGAGACGCGCATATGTACCTCAACTGCGCCAGCATCACGCAGGGCTTTAACAAGTTTGCGGCTGGTTGTACCCCGGACAATTGAGTCATCTACAATTACAATCCGTTTCCCAACTAGAACATCTTTAAGCGGATTGAGTTTCATGCGGATACCTGACTCGCGCATTGTCTGAGTTGGCTGAATAAAGGTACGACCTACGTAGCGATTTTTAATTAGCCCTTCAGCGTAGGGAATGCCTGAAGCTTGAGAAAAGCCAATAGCAGCGGGAATACCAGAATCGGGGACACCAATAATAACATCGGCATCAGCCGGAGATTCTTGTGCCAATTGCCGCCCCAACCGCAGCCGATAGCTATACAAGCTCTCAGCGTGCATAACGCTATCCGGCCTAGCAAAGTAAATCATCTCAAAAATACATAGCTTGCGTTGTGGCTGTTGCGCCCAATGAAATGAAGCTAGTCCTTGTTCAGTAATCCAAACCAACTCCCCTGGTTCTACATCCCGCAGATAATCAGCGCCAATAATGTCTAAGCCACAAGTCTCAGAGGCAAAGACGTAGCGTTGCGGATTACCGTCTAGAGTGCCAATTACCAAGGGACGGATACCGTTGGGGTCACGCGCTCCCATTACACCCTCTGGTGTACCCACGACTAAACTAAAGGCTCCTTGGCAGCGTTGGAAGGCACTAATAGCTCCTTCTAACCATTTTTTGCCAGAGTTAATTTCTTCAGCGATCGCAAATGCAATTAATTCTGAATCTGTGCTAGTAACTAAATTGCAGTTGCTTTGTAGCAATTCCTCGCGTAACTGCGGTGTATTAACCAAGTTACCATTGTGAGCCAGAGCTAATGTTCCTAAATCAGTTTCTACAACAGCAGGCTGGGCATTAACAACGCGGCTAGAGCCAGTAGTCGAGTAACGAGTATGACCTACAGCCAAATTACCAGGTAGCTGGTTCAAAATTGATTCATTAAAAACTTGGGACACTAGCCCCATTTCTTTGTGGAGATGAACTTTTGTTCCCTCAAATGTGGCAATTCCAGCTGATTCTTGACCCCTGTGTTGAAGCGCATACAAACCAAAGTAAGTTAGTTTGGCAACGTCTTCTTCTGGTGCAAAGATTCCAAAAACTCCGCAGGCTTCCTCTTGCTTGTCAGGACGAAATTCGATATCAGTAGTCGTGTCTCTACACGACTCTGTGCGATCATCCAAGGAGAGGCGATGGTTGGGAATCATGCTAGGGCTTTGCTCCTGAGGGGGATTTTGACTAGGTGGAATTTATACTCTGAATAGCTAAATTCAGAAAGATTGACTAAGCTTAACAAATTGTTAACTATTCCACTATACAGTAACGTAATAATACTTAGTCATCGTCCTCATATATTTAGAGGGCAGCTACAAGGCTAAACGCTTGGGAATTGCATTGTAGTAGCGATCGCTTATATCTTCAATCCTAACCTTGATTAGCGAGTAGTTGTCAGCCGTAGAAACTCGCAAAGGTGTATCGGCATTCTCAACTGAACCAATTTTTTGCCAATTGTTCCCTAGCTGCTGATTTAAATAAGATTCCCAAGCAATTTGGTTGTCTAGAGAAACAGAAACAACAATTCTCGCCCCACACTCACCAAACAGAACTTGATCCCATCGCTGTAATTGGTCTGAGGCTAGCCCTAAATTAATTTCTGCTCCTAATTGACTACTAATACAAGCTTCCGCAAGTGCGATCGCAAGTCCACCTTCAGCACAATCATGGGCTGATCGTACCCAACCTTGCCGAATTCCGTCACGGCAAGTGGACTGTACACTCCGCTCCAAGTCAAACTCTACTAAAGGCGGCGCTCCGGCGACTGTACCGTGAATTATGGCTAAATACTCCGAACACCCAAGTGTTACTCCTTCTTGCTCCTCTAGAGGTCTACCCAGGAGATAAATTAAATCGCCTTCTGCAAGCCATCCTTGACCACAAATACGATTTAAGTCAGGAATCAACCCTACCATACCAACAACTGGTGTTGGGTATATGGGTTGCGGTTGTCCAGCTGAATCGAGAGTTTCATTGTACAGAGACACATTACCGCCCGTGACTGGTGTTTTGAGTTCCCGACAAGCTTCTGCTAAACCTCGACAAGCTTCTGCTAATTGCCAGTAGCCGACAGGTTTTTCTGGACTACCAAAATTAAGATTATCGGTAACTGCTAGAGGTTCTGCTCCTACACAGCTAAGATTACGGGCTGCTTCTGCTACTACTGCCTTAGCACCTTCATAGGGGTCTAGATATACATAACGAGGATTACAATCTACTGTTGCTGCAACACCCTGTTGCCGATCCCCCCTTTGTGCCCCCGTGTTAAGGGGGTTTTGAAGGGGATCTGAAGGACGTAACCGAATAACAGCTGCGTCTGCACCACCAGGGAGAATTACCGTATTGTTTTGTACTTGATGATCGTACTGGCGATAGACCCAGCGTTTAGAAGCGATCGTTGGCGAATCTAGTAGAGTTAGTAAAATGTCATTCCAGGTCTGAAAATGCTTTGCAATTTCAATTCCATCCGGTGTGCAGTTAGGTAGAGACGCAGATGCCCACTTACTCGCTTGACGAGCATATTCTGGTGGTTCTGTGAGCAATTCTCGGTGATAAAGCGGTGTATTTTCTGCCAAAGCTTCAGCTGGAATTTGAGCTGCTACTTCACCCTCGAACAAAATCCGCACTATTGGCTCTGAGATAACTGTTCCAGCGACTACTGCATGAAGTCCCCAACGGTGGAAAATATCAATTAACTCCTGTTCCCGTCCCTTGTGGGCAACAAATAGCATCCGTTCTTGAGATTCAGAAAGCAGGTATTCATAAGGAACCATGCCAGTTTCTCGTACTGGAATCAGGTCTAAATCCAGTTCAATTCCTACGCCGCCTTTAGCAGCCATCTCTGATGTGGAACAGGTGATACCAGCTGCTCCCATATCTTGTGCTGCAACTACAGCACCAGTTTTAAACGCCTCTAGGCAAGCTTCAATTAAGGATTTTTCTAGAAAGGGATCGCCTACTTGCACTGCTGGACGGTCTTGTTCTGACTCGTCGCTGAGTTCTGCACTAGCAAAACTCGCGCCGCCCATCCCATCACGGCCTGTTGTGGAACCAACGTAAAGCACTGGGTTTCCTATACCAGCAGCCCCAGATTTAACAATTTCCTCTGTTTCCATCAACCCCAGTGCCATCACGTTCACTAAAGGATTACCGGAGTAAGCTGGATCAAAATAAACTTCGCCACCAACTGTGGGAACTCCGACGCAGTTACCATAATGAGAAATTCCTGATACTACGCCGTTGAACAAGCGCCTCGTTCGAGCATCTTCTAAAGAACCGAAGCGCAGGGAATTAAGCAACGCAATGGGACGCGCTCCCATTGTAAAGATATCTCGCAAAATGCCTCCAACTCCGGTTGCAGCGCCTTGGAACGGTTCAATTGCTGAAGGGTGGTTGTGGGATTCAATCTTAAACGCTAGTTGTAGTCCATCGCCCAAATCTACAACTCCAGCATTTTCTCCTGGTCCGACGAGAATGCGATCGCCTTCTGTGGGAAATTGTTTGAGTAATGGTCTGGAATTCTTATAACAGCAATGCTCCGACCACATCACCCCAAACATACCTAATTCAGCTTTATTAGGATGTCGTCCTAGCCGCCTAACTATTTCTAGATATTCTTCCGGCTTTAAACCTTCATCAGCAATTTCTGTAGAGGAAAAAGGAGATTCTGAGGTAGCAGACATAGCACAGGGCGAGAAGCACAAACGGGACAGGCTTAATTGTAGCTATGATTGTCGGCTTTCGGAATTTGGTTGCTGATTTCTTACCCATTCCCGCAATTGACGCACTGATGTAATTACACCTGTGGTTTGACACTGTTCTATAAATTCTTCTACTTTAGTTGCTGGAAGTAAGGGGAAAGTGGGGGAGTAATCGCACTCTGTATACTCTTCGTTTTGTAACTGATATATTTTCAGCCTCCGTCCATCAAATCTCCATATTTCAAATACACCTAAATCTGCATACAGAGCTAATTGATTTAAAGAACTATTAGTAATATCTATTTCTATTGCTAAGTCTGGTGGTGGATCTTGAGTCAAATCTATTTCAGTTTTCCCTCTAACTCGTGCTTCATTCTGGATGTAATAGCACGAGTCTGGTTCTTTTCCTACACTCATATCTGAACGTTTGAGTGTCACAGAACCGCCTGGATTAAACTCAAGGTTCAGTTCTTCTACTAAAGTTGAAATTAAGCGTTCTATCAACCTATTGCGATTTTCATGCTCCCACAGTGGTGTCATTAATTCTAAATTTCCCTTGTGATAAGCTAGCCGGGTAGAACGCTGCTCTCCCATTTCTAGCAATAGGCTTTCAAACAGTTGCCAACTGATATTTTTTAATAAAACTCTTTGTTCTATTGGAGTTGATGTTGTTACCATAAGACTCAACTTAAGTTTTAAGCACTCAGTCTTTAGCGAGTTTTTCTCACTTTGTTAGATATAAGGGGCAGTCAGCCAATTTTTGTTTTTGATTATACTTTCCCGAAATTAGCTCTAAACCAATAATTGTTGTTTTTCTAAGCTGAATAGGCGGTCTTGTATTGTCTAGACGCAGCAAGTAATGTTCGCTACCTTCAAATAATAAGCTCACTGGTTTTGACCAGTTACTTAATAATTTACCTGAACTACAAGTAGGGATTCCATTTTGTCTAATTGTATCAGCTTGCTCTTTTGCAAAGAGAATTCGGACTTGTCTTGGTTCTCCACCGCCAAATTGTTCAGGGATTTTGGGATAAATCACTTGGGTGAATAGTCCAAGGTATACATAACCACAAATTATATACAAAATAACTAAAAATCCGAAATTTGTATAATTATCTCTTAAGTTTAAATTTGCAGGTTTCTGTCCTGGCAAAAAGAGTTTTCTTCTAGGAATAACAGTTGATAAGAAAGGAATTACAGATATTAGACCTAAAATTAAATTAATGCCATATAGATATAATGAACTACTTAATAAATTAGGAAAACTCAAGTGGTTTGCATTGCTTTTACTAACAAAAATAAAACAGGCTATGAAAGGAACCACTACGAGCAATAAGGCATTAAATATATTACCTAATTCAGAAAACTTCTTGTTTCCTTTAAATAAAGCTTTAATAGAGTAGCGTGGAAATAGTGAATAACCAACGCTGATTAGTAGAAAGTTTAAAATAATAGAGGTTACTACTAAACTTTTTGTAAGAATGAAACGAGGTTTGAGAAGTGAAAAGTCCGAAAAATTAAACTGCTGCAAATATAAATTAGTTGTTATAAAGCCGACAATATAGAATAATATTGTGAAACAAACAATTAATTTAGTAGCTGTATCAATATCCAAAAATGTCCGATTAGATACTTCTTGATTATTTTTAGTCATATACTTACCTCATAATCATGTGTTAACAGAAAGTACGATCGCTTTGCTAAAACTCTACAGTATGCTTGTACTACTGACAACAAAATATCCCTACTGGTGGCGATCGCCCTAACAGAAATTCTGCTAGATTTAGCCGCCAACAGTAGGGAAGCGAGTATATATTAAAGTGCTGGAATTTTATCAACTAATACCTTGGCGCTGAATAAAATATCCAACCTAGAGAAGCATTAGGACATTCCCTGAATGATATAATCAAAGTAAGGCTCTGCTTCGGCTGCGTCTTCTGCGCTTAATAAGTCTAGAGAGGCTTGCTTCAAACACCGGATTGATTCAACCATTCCTGGCACAGGTACACCTAGCGAGTTGTACATTTCTCGTACTCCAATCAAACCAATTTTCTCAATCGGCCCGATGTCGCCAGCGAGTAACCCGTAGGTGATTAAGCGCAAATACCAGCCATAGTCGCGTAAACACAGCGCCCGTTGCTTCTCTCCATAAGCATTCCCACCAGGCGCAATGAAGTCCGGGCGTTTCTGCCACAGCTGTTTACTAGCTTGTTGAACAATCTTTTTCTCATTTTCGGCTAACGTGGCGGCAATTCGCATTCGCTGTTCGCCTGTTTGCAAAAAGTCTTTGATGTTTTTGAGTTCGCCGCTACTGGGATAACGGAGTTCGTCGTCGGCTTTGAGGATAACTTCGCTAACTACGCTCATGATTAATGGAATATCACAGATTATTATTTGTAGTTTAACGAGTGTATGACACACAAAGAAAGAGGAATAAATAAAACTATGTCGATGCCAAAATTATCTGATTGGGTTGTCGTGAATCACCCGCAATGGCAACAAGGTCAGTTAGTTGAGGTAGCGATCGCTGACTTGAGTGATACTGGAGACGGCGTTGGACGCTGGAACGAGCGGGTGGTGTTTGTCCCAGATACAGTTCCAGGCGATCGCGCTTTGGTGCGGCTAGTACATATTAAGCCTCAATACGCTCACGCTAAACTACACAAATTGTTAACAGCATCTAGCCAGCGTATCCGCCCTAGCTGCATTGTTGCTGACAAGTGTGGTGGTTGTCAGTGGCAGCATATTTCTTACGAGTACCAGCTACAAGCAAAACAAAATCAAGTAATTCAAGCCCTTGAACGCATAGGTGGATTCAGTAGCCCTCCAGTCGAACCTGTTTTAGCGGCTTCCTCGGCTTTGGGCTATCGTAACAAAGCTACATATCCAATAGGAATTTCATCAACAAATCAAGTGCAGGCTGGTTATTACCAAAAAGCTAGCCATCAGCTAATTAATTTAAATCAATGTCCAGTGCAAGACTCGCGCCTAAATCCACTGTTAGCTCAAGTAAAACAGGACATTCAAGCGCGAGGTTGGACAATTTATGATGAAAAGCATCACAAAGGACAAGTACGTCACCTAGCGCTGCGGATTGGTCGTCGTACTGGGGAGATGCTGCTTACTTTGGTGGTGAAAGACTGGGATTTACCAGGAATTGTAGATCAAGCCCAAGAGTGGTTAAACTTTTATCCTCAATTAGTAGGTGTGTCGCTGAATCGTAATCCTGCTCGTACAAATGCCATTTTTGGCTCTGAAACGAGTTGTATTGCTGGACAATCTTACTTGTTAGAAAACTTTGGTGGACTTGAGTTTCAGGTACGACCTGATACTTTTTTCCAGGTTTATACAGAAACGGCAGAGGCACTGTTAGAGATGATTATGCAATACCTGAACTTGCAAGGTGATGAGGTGCTGGTCGATGCTTACTGCGGTATTGGGACATTAACCTTGCCACTGGCGCAACGAGTTCGAGAGGCAATTGGCTTAGAGGTGCAACCAGAAGCGGTGCAACAAGCCCAGATAAATGCCGATCGCAATAATATTACTAATGTGACGTTCCAAGCGGGAGCAGTGGAGAAGTTGCTACCACAACTGGGAATTGCGCCGGATATTGTACTGCTCGATCCGCCGCGTAAAGGATGCGATCGCACTGTAGTTGAAAGTTTGCTGGAATCTTCACCCCGACACCTTGTCTACGTTAGTTGTAAACCTGCTACTCTCGCTCGTGACCTCAAACTGCTCTGTCAAACAGGGAAATATCATTTAACTAAAGTACAACCAGCAGATTTTTTCCCGCAAACAAATCATGTAGAATGTGCTGCCTTTCTGACACTATGAACTTGGATTTAATCCGCTTTTACCTGCAAACTTTTACAAGTAAGTAGAATTACTCTTTAAAAAGATGCTAAACTAGAAATGTGGCTGCTTCACTTACTAGAGCAACACAATTTACGTGAATAAACAGTCAAATTAAATAAGTTTGGCTGCTTTGTTTATGGATTGGCAGATATCCTTGAGGGGCTATGCTTTTGAAGACTAGAAGCTTGATTCAATCGCCTGACTGCACAATCAAAATCACGAATACCAGCTTTAAATGTAGGCATTTTATTGAATCACAGTAAAAGTTTCCTGGCGCTTCGCTTAAGTCTTTAATAGACACAAGTTTGAGATCAATATGACCAGATTAAGTAATGTTTAAGGTCATCAATAAGCAAGCTGATGTCTTTATAGCTAAAAGCTACGGGGTTTTACAGTGATTACCATCTCACCGCGTCCAGTTAAACGTAACTGGAGTACGATTAGCTTTGCCTCAACTCTTTACCTTTGTCCAATCCTTGATCTGCTGCTAGCAGAAGTGCCGTGTAAATTACACGCAGAACTGCGGCTAGGTCTTCAAGAAGCTTTAGTAAACGCTGCTAAACATGGCAATAATCTTGATCCCAGTAAAATTGTTATAGTCCGCTTTTCTCTAGAAGATAACCACTACTGGTGGGCAATTTCAGATCAAGGATGCGGGTTTACTCCTCCTTGCGAGTATCATGCTGACAAAAGCGCATATTTACCCCCTGAAGAAGCAGAAAGTGGTCGTGGTTTATGTATTCTCCACGAAATCTTTGATCGCGTTCACTGGAACTCACAGGGTACTGAACTCAAACTTGGCAAGCAAGTAAATCGCTTTCGGCTTCCTTTAGTTAGCTAAGAATGAGGAAGGAGATTTAGTTTCCAGCAAGAAAAGAAAAACTTTAGGTAGAAATACTTTTATATGAAGATGTAAGGGATGAAGCTTCTGTACTTCTAATCCCTGATCCCTGACCCCTAATCTTTGCTCCCTAGTCCCTTCTCTGACCATGCGTAGGGCAAGGCGGCGCAGAAATAGAACGATCTAACCATCCAGACGCTTGTTGAAGTCTAGCAAGTGCTTCCTCTGGGTGTTCCTTGAGGAGAAACACAAGGGCTGCTGCTGCTTGTTCACTAGCGCGAACTTTGCGGTTAGACTTTAAGCGATGCCAATCATTAGGCGTAATGGTGAGTCGTTCCATCAAAGCTTGGGCAAGTTCCAGGGTAGTTAGTTCGTTCAGGTTTGGAGTTGAAAGCTGGCTAGATTGAGGCATACTGTCAAGCATATTAGTTTGTATCACTACTTTATCAAGCATAAATGCAGCCGCCTCAAGATTCAGATTTACCAGATGCCCAAATAGCAGAATTTGAGCGATCACTTATAGAGGTAGAACAAGCATTTGTTGACCTCAAGCAGCGTTATGTCCAAGTGCGGCAGGATCAGCAGCGCCAAGTTCAACTGGAGAAACGTTTAAAGCAAGTTAAGCAGGAATTACGTAATAACAAGCTACCTCAGCTTAAGACAGAATTACAACAAATTAAAGAACAGCTAGAAGCAATAGAACTTAATTTAGAAAGTCAGTTGTTTTCTTGGGGCAGTTTAAAAGAACCTTTTTGGCAAGCAGTTCGCTTCGGAGGACTGGGCATTGTTGTAGGCTGGATCTTAAAGTCTTGTACTGGGTGATATGGTGAAGCGACGCATTGTAGATATTTTGAGAAATGGTCAGCCTGATGAATCTCTGACAATTCAAGGCTGGGTACGCACAAAACGCGACTTGAAGGGATTTGCCTTTATTGAAGTGAATGATGGATCGTCTCTGGCTAACCTGCAAGTGGTAATCAATCAAGAACTGCCAGATTATGAAGTCATCCTTAAGCAGTTGAATACAGGGGCTTCCCTGGAAGTGGCGGGGGTACTTGTGCCATCTCAGGGTAAAGGACAAACAATTGAGTTGCAGGCGCAGACAGTGAAAGTCTACGGCGAGGCTGATCCCGACACATACCCGTTGCAAAAGAAACGCCATTCCTTTGAGTTTTTGCGGACAATTGGGCATTTGCGATCGCGTACTAATTCTTTTGGTGCAGTTTTTCGGGTACGTAATGCCTGTGCTTACGCTATTCACCAATTCTTTCAACAACGAGACTTTTTGTGGGTTCACACACCGATTATTACCCGCAGCGACTGTGAAGGTGCTGGGGAACTGTTCACTGTTACGAGTTTGGATCTTAAACAAGTTCCGCGTACAGATCAAGATGTAGATTACACTAAAGACTTTTTTGGTGGCCCTGCATACTTAACAGTTAGCGGACAATTGGAAGCTGAAATTATGGCGATGGCTTTCAGTAATGTTTACACTTTTGGTCCGACATTTCGGGCGGAAAATTCTAATACTTCGCGGCATTTGGCAGAATTTTGGATGGTAGAACCAGAAATGGCTTTCTGCGATCTTGAAGGAGATATGAATTTAGCGGAGGAGTTTCTCAAGTACGTTTTTAAATATGTGTTAGAGACTTGTCCAGAAGATATGGAGTTTTTTAATCAGCGAATAGATAATTCTGTATTGGTAACTGCTGATAATATCATTAATAATGAATTTGAACGGATTACATATACAGATGCGATCGCCCTACTAGAAAAAGCTAATGTTTCCTTTGAGTATCCCGTTGAATGGGGCTTAGATTTACAATCAGAACACGAGCGCTATCTGGCTGAACAGCTATTTAAAAAACCAGTGATTGTCACTGATTACCCAGTCGAAATCAAAGCATTTTATATGCGCCTGAACGATGACGAAAAAACCGTTCGCGCTATGGACATTTTAGCTCCCAAAATTGGTGAAATTATTGGCGGTTCTCAGCGAGAAGAGCGCTTAGACGTACTAGAGCGCAGAATTCAAAATCAAGGGCTAAATACAGCCGATTTGTGGTGGTATTTGGATTTACGCCGTTATGGCACTGTTCCTCATGCTGGCTTTGGTTTGGGGTTTGAAAGGTTAGTACAGTTTATGACAGGAATGGGAAATATCCGCGATGTAATTCCGTTCCCGCGCACACCATTAAGTGCAGATTTTTAAATTCAAGTTTCATCGTATAACTGCCTTGTTTCTATATTCGGCAGTATATATAGGAGTAAAATTTTTATAGAAGTTTAACGTGCTTGAAACTGAAATTAAATTAATAGAATATTTTTGTCTTCTGAGCTAGAAAAAAACAGCGCGAATTTGATTTATTAGTATTTGAAAGCCTAATTTTGGATGTTCAAACAAAGAGGCATCGTGTAATAACCCAAGTTGCTAGTTAGAAGCGGAAGCGGGAGCAAACCAAATAAAATCTCTCCAAGGTCTTGTAACTCTTGGAGAGACGAAAAAATGATTGCTGAAATTATAGCGATTTATGCCATCAC
>JAHHHE010000069.1 GCA_019359535.1 Gloeocapsa sp. UFS-A4-WI-NPMV-4B04 | reverse complement strand
CTTTACAAGGGCAACTCGATCCAGACCCAGCTTTCGCTTCAAAAAAGCAGTTACAAAACCAGTTGCAGCGTGAATTTATAGTCAGATCCTACAGCTTTGTCCCTTGAGTTTTGTCAGTCAACCAGGGTTGCATGACAACATTCTCTTTTGATTCACCATGCCAAATTCTTGTTTTTGTCCGTTCTATAACAACAATGTTGGAGAGAATCAAGGCGATCAGACCATTAAGTCCAATGAACAGAGTTGATATTGGAATAGCATTTTCGGTCATTTTAATTCCTCAAAAACTTCTGGCATTGCTGGTTATAGTATGAGATTTTAGCTAATAAAATTACGGCTATTCAGCAACGCTGTTCCTAATCACCCCTTAACTAAATGCTCGATCGCATCCGCATTTGTAGGCAATGCAGCTGTTAATACTTCGCTTCCTTGTGATGTAACTAAAACATCATCTTCAATCCGAATTCCTCTAACGTCGTTAAACTGGGCGAGGCGTTCCCAATTGACTACATTTTGATATTTTGAGCGCGTTTCTGGGTTATTTAATATTGCGCCAACTTGATAGAATCCAGGCTCGATCGTGACTAACATTCCCGCCTGTAATGGTCGATTTAAGCGTAAGTAGCATAAACCAAAGCGATCGCTTCTTGTTCTTCCTGCTTCATACCCTGCTAAATCTCCTAAATCTTCCATATCGTGGACATCCAAACCCAAAAGATGACCAACACCATGAGGAAAGAACAGGGCGTGAGCATCCATTTCTACTAAATCTTCAGGTTTCCCTTGAAGAATGCCTAAATTTACTAATCCTTCAGCAATTACAGTAGCTGCTAAAAGATGAATGTCTTGATACTCAACACCAGGGCGGATTTTAGCAATGCAGGCATCATGAGCCGCTAGCACGACATTATAAATATCTCTTTGGGTAGATGAGAATTTACCTGAGACAGCCCAAGTACGAGTTACATCAGCTGCCCAACCGTTTGCTGTTTCAGCGCCGACATCAGCCAGCAGTAAGTCTCCGGGTTGTAGTGAGTGGTGGTAGTGATTGTTGTGGAGAACTTCGCCGCAGACGGTAACAATACTGCTGTATGCACAAGTCATGTTGTGGGCAATAATGACACGCTCCATTGCGGCGCGGACATCGGCTTCAAGCAAGCCTGCCTGGGTGCTAGCCATGCCAGATAAGTGAGCTTCTAAGGTGACGGCTGCTGCTAGTCGTAATTCTTCTAGGGCTGCTGCATCGTGCGTCATTCGCAGAGATGCGATCGCGCTTGCTAATTCCAGATCAATTCCTTGCAGGGCGATCGCGCGTTTCAACAACTGAGATTGTAGCAAGTGAGTGTCAGCATCCTGAACAGCAACTGTAGCAGATCCCTCTGCTTTTGATCCCAATTCTGCCATTGGCAACGCAGCATCAGCCCCAATTCTTTGAGCAATTTTCTCACGCGCGGGCATTTCTCCATGCCAAAGGGCGCTGCTTGGAGGAGCATCATCCATGAACAGTGTCATGTGACCAGATTCTAGGCGAATTACAGCATTTTCTAGAGGTAAGCCCGCAAAGTAAAGAAAATGGCTGCTAGCGCGAAATGGAAAGACATTTGCTGGAAAATTGCGGGAACTGCTGCACCCTGAAAAAAGAATTACTGGTGTATCGCACAGTTGGGCTAGTCGCTGTCGGCGATCGCGTAGAGTCTGAGCAAGGGAACTGGGGGTATTGTGAATATCCATGAATAAAATTAGGCAATTCGACAAAACGACCGACATTTAGTCGTCGTCATCTTCCTCACCTTGCTCGGTTTCTTCACCTTCTTCACCTTCTTCACCTTCTCCCCCAATGTCACAGCTTACTAAGCCGCCTGAAACTGTCAACAAGGCAACAACTCCAAAAATAGCTTTAAGCGCTTTTCCCCAAAGACCATTTTTATATAACATTTCTTAGCTCCTGTGTTGACAATCTGTATCTATTTTTATGCTTGCTCAAGCTTACTTACTTAGTTCGTTAGAAATCGCAATATTGGCACTGATATTTACTCATTTTTGACTAAAACGCCATTTAGAAAAATATCAGCTAGTCCTTCTGCCATTTCCTGCATTGCTTGAGGGGAAGCGTCTGGTTCCATCATCGTGTTATGGCTAAATCCGGCGATCGCAAACATTCCTAAAAATATCTGTGCGACAATTTTAGGATTCATCGGGCGATAAATGCCTTTGTCCATCGCAGTTTGAAAGAAAGCTTCTGCGACATCGCTCATTTTATCGATCACTTCAAATTGAATGCGATCGCGCAATTCTGGGTGAAACTGAGCTTCCATGAAGCAAACCCGCATCATATCTGCATTTTTCTGAAAATTCCACATTCTGCGCCGCATTACTTGAGCAACAGCTTTATAGCTGCCCATTTCACTCAATTCCGTCAGTAAATCTGTGAGAATTTCGATCCAACCTTGGGTAGCCACTTCAATCAAAATCGCCTTTTTATTGGCAAAATGACGAAATAGAGTACCTTCAGCTACACCTGCTGCTTGTGCCAACTCGCGGGTAGTTGTGCCATCATAACCAAGGCTTGCAAACAATCGCTGTGCTGCCTTTAAAATTCGAGTTCGGGTCTGATCTTCTGATTGAGGAGGACGGTTAAAAAGTTGCATAGAGTTTATGGTTGTATTACGGCAATACAACTTGTAGCGATATTGTCTAACATTCGGTTGTCTTAACCAAAAACTTTAATACATTGTTAACGGCTTGATGTTGAAACATTACTTGTATTCTCGCTCATGAGTCAATTTAATCGCTTACGAATGTTATTTTTCTCAGTGTTATTTGCTCCGCGTCGGCTTTTGATTGCGTTTCTACTTACAGCAGTATTTAGCTGGGGATTACTACCAGGAATTGCTCTGGCTCGAACTGCGGCTCCTAAGCCAGCTGAAACTGAAACTTCAATTCAGCCTTATCTAGATCGCGTCATTGATAACTTAACTGAGTTTCGCCTTGACAGAAATGGCATGAAGTTCATTGTCTTAGAGCGACACGAAGCACCAGTAGTTTCTTTTATGACTTATGCTGATGTTGGTGGTGTCGATGAACCAGAAGGTAAAACAGGCGTAGCTCACTTTCTAGAACACTTGGCTTTTAAGGGAACTACCCGAATTGGCACTACGGACTACGAGCAAGAAAACATCCTGCTAGGGCGGCTAGATTTGATAGCTGAAAAAATTAAGGAAGCAAAAGCAGCAGGAACTCAAGCTGAAGTTGCTCGATTGCAAAAGCTGTTTGACGACACTGAAGCCGATGCACTGAAGCTAGTCAAGCAAAATGAATTAGGACAAATTGTCGAACAGGCTGGGGGTGTGGGTTTAAATGCTAATACCTCGACAGATGCTACCCGTTATATGTATAGCTTTCCGGCTAATAAAGTAGAACTGTGGATGTCGCTAGAGTCGGAGCGGTTTTTAGAGCCTGTGTTCCGAGAATTTTATAAAGAGAAAGAGGTAATTTTAGAAGAACGCAGGCTGCGGGTGGATAATTCACCAATAGGGCAAATGGTGGAGGCGATGTTAGATAAGGCTTACGACGTGCATCCATACAAGCGCCCGGTTATTGGCTATGAGCAAGATATCCGCAATTTGACGCGGGAAGATGTGCAGAAGTTTTTTGATGCTTACTACAATCCACGCAATTTGACGATCGCGATTGTCGGAGATGTGAACCCCGATCAGGTAAAACAACTGGCTGAAGTCTACTTTGGTCGTTACAAGGCAAAAGCGGTAGTAGAAAATCAAATTCCAGATGAACCAGCGCAGAAGTCAACACGAGACGTAACTGTACAACTGCCTTCACAACCTTGGTATCTGGAAGCTTATCATCGTCCAGCACTTACTCATCCAGATAATGCAGTTTATGAGATCATTGGCAGGCTGCTGAGTGATGGGCGGACATCGCGGTTGTATAAGTCTTTGGTAGAAAAACAGCAATTAGCGCTGTCTGCACAAGGCTTTAGTGGGTTTCCGGGGAATAAATACCCCAATTTGATGCTTTTCTACGCGCTGACTGCGCCAGGGCATACGGCTGATGAGGTGGGAGCCGCTTTAAGTAAGGAAATTGCCAGACTGAAGACTGAGCCAGTTTCGGCGCAAGAGTTGGAGCGGGTGAAGACACAAGCACGGGCGGAATTATTGCGATCGCTCGACTCAAATATGGGTATGGCTGGGTTGTTGTTGGAATACGAGGTGAAAACCGGGTCTTGGCGCAATCTATTTAAGCAGCTAGAGGCGATCTCAGCTGTTACGCCTCGTGATATTGAGCGGGTGGCTCAAGCAACGTTTCTGTCCCAAAATCGCACGATTGGGCGGTTGTTGTCGAAAGAGAAATGAAGATAAGGAACCGCCAAGACGCGAAGGACGCGGAGGACGCAAGAGGAGATATGGAGTTGTTGAAGTTGAATCAGAGGAAGAGGAACGTTAACTGGTTGAGGCTGTTGGTAGTGTCGACGCTGTTGGTGGTGCTGTTACGGTTGCCAGCTGTAGCAGCGACGGCGCGACATTACACTCAGTTGACGTTTGAGCCATTGCCAGAAGTTAAAGTGCCGAAATACTCGCGTTATGTGATGGATAACGGCATGGTTGTGTATTTGATGGAGGATCATGAACTGCCGTTGGTGGGAGGTACGGCAATTATTCGCACAGGCGATCGCTTTGAACCAGCGAATGAAGTCGGCTTGGCTAGTTTGACGGGAACGGTGATGCGGACTGGCGGTACTCAAGAGCATTCGGCTGATGAACTTAATCAGTTGCTAGAACAACGGGCGGCTTCGGTTGAAACAGCAATTGGCGATAGTTCAGGTAGTGCCAGCTTTAATGCTTTGAGTGAAGATTCAGAAATGGTGCTTGATCTGTTTGCTGAAGTGCTGCGATCGCCAAAATTTGCTCAAGATAAGCTTGATTTGGCTAAAACACAGCTAAGAGGTGAGATTGCGCGGCGGAATGATGAACCGGATAATATTGCCGCACGGGAATTTCAAAAGTTAATTTACGGCAAAGAAAGTCCTTATGCCCGCACGGTTGAGTATGCGACGTTGGATAATATTGCCCGTGAGGACTTGGTTGAGTTTTATGGGCAATATTTTCATCCCAATAATATGATCTTGGGGATTGTGGGGGATTTTGACTCCGCAAAAATGCGATCGCTAATTCAAAAGCAGTTTGGGGACTGGAAGTCAAGCAGGAATTTACCTAAATCTGAGCTACCATCTGTAGCTCAGGCTAAAAAAGGTGGGATTTTTCTAGTAAATCAACCGCAGTTAACTCAAAGTAATGTCCAAATCGGTCATTTGGGTGGCGAGTTCAATAGTCCTGATTATCCAGTGTTGGATGTGTTGAATGGTGTACTGAATGGATTTGGTGGACGGTTGTTTAACTCGGTGCGATCGCGTCAAGGTTTGGCATACTCGGTTTACGGTGCTTGGAGTCCGCGCTTCGACTACCCTGGCGTTTTTGTTGCTGGCGGACAAACTCGTTCAGAAGCAACGGTTCCTTTTATTAAAGGCATCCAAGCAGAAATCAAGAGTCTTCAGTCGCAACCAGTTACGCCAGCAGAACTCGCTTATGCGAAAGACTCTGTTCTAAACTCGTTTGTCTTCAACTTTGAAGATCCGAGTCAAACTCTGTCGCGGCTGATGCGATACGAATACTACGGCTATCCGGCTGATTTTCTGTTCCGCTACCAACGTGCTGTGGAAGCAACTACAGCTGCTGATATTCAGCGCGTTGCCAAAACTTACCTAAAGCCAGAAAATCTCGTTACTTTGGTTGTGGGTAATGCTGCTGCGATTTCGCCGCCACTAACTCAACTTGCGACACAAGTAACACCGATAGATATAACTATTCCCACCCCCAAACCGAGTGTAACGAATTCACCAGTGCGCCCAGTAAGCGGAAAGTAAACGTTTGAAGGTGGCTGATTTTCTTAGTCACAATATCTCGCAGATTACATTTAGTAATCAAAAAAAGGTGGCTGAGTTTTCTTAGCCACCTATATTTCTAAATCTAATTTAGAGTTAGCAACCTGACATTCTTAATAGATATTAGATAGGGGTGAAGTCTGACACGAATGGCACGCTTGTTAAGCCCAAGTCTTTCCCCAAAGCCTTGTAAATTGAGGCGTGACGCTGCCTATTTTCTCTTAATGCGTGAACCATTCAAGCAATCACTTGAGCGGAGACTCGTCATAGTGTGCCAGCAGATCAGCTATATTTTGGTAGATGGCAATGCAACCTGCATTCCGGAGATTTTCTTCTGAGGAACCACCAGAAAGTACACCAATCGTGCGTAGGTTCGCCTTACCTGCGGCTTCTGCGTCATAGGGTGTATCGCCGACCACAATGGCTTGCGAAGCAGCAACGTCACCTAACTTATCCAGCGTGACAAAGAAGAGATCCGGCTCTGGCTTAGACGATTTCACTTCAGTGGTAGTTGTTGCAGCATCGACCAAATCTTCAACATTCATGATCTGTTTGTAGGTTGCCACATCGTCCTTTGTAGCAGAGGAAGCCAGAGCAATCCGTTTACCGTCTGCTTTGATTCGTAAGAACAACTCACGCACTTGCGGAAAAGCTTTTATTCGGGAATGATATTCACACTTGTAGAGTTCCCTGCGATAATCTCGCATACGTTCACCGAAAGTAGGGCTTTGACCATCATCTGATTTATTAAGTTCTTCAATTGAGAAAAAGACTGGCATTAACTTGTCACTCCCTTTACCAATCTGGGGGCGTATCTGCTCATAAGGAATTTGATGACCAAAGTGTTGGAAGGTTCTTTGCCATGACTGCGCGTGAAAGTCAACACTATCAACCAGTGTTCCGTCGATGTCGAAAATTACAGCTTCGATCACAAATTGCTTGCTCTTATGTTAAGTGGGAATACATTAATGTACATTGCAGCAGAATTAGTAGTAAAAATGTTCTTCCAAAAGATAGGTAGAGTGGCGATTGAGGGGGAGGAGAAAGGTATACAAAAACCCTTGAAAGTAAGATTTTCAAGGGTTTTAATCGGAGTATTCGTGGCAAAATCTAGTGCCATTCAAGTCTGACACGAACATGGCAAAACTGATAATTGTTCATTGATTGTTAAATTGGAACAAAATTTTAACCTGTCCAATCGTCTTCGCCAAATAAGCTACTGAAAAAACGACTCATCCAATTATATCCACCAGAGCGAGATCTACCCATACCAAACATAAATGAACCAAATGCTAGGGTAGTTTGTGAGAATCTATATCCAGCTTTTGACGAGGAAGAACCACTTAACCCACCATTGTTTCCAGAAATATTACTTTGATTATCTGCAATACTTTCTATATCTGTTTGCTGGAAGAAAAAATAGCCAAATTTACCTAGATTAAATCCGCCAGCTACAGTTTCTTGTTCCTGATTGGATAATTCTGTTAGGAATTCGGAATCTTTTTTGTTGATGTCGTCAGACATAGTAATACCTCTTTTTTTAAGATGATAAAAACTTTAAATGGTCTCCAGGGACAGAATACAATTCTGCTAGAGTGCCTTGAATCTTCAACTGCCCTTTATCGAGTAGCACTACCCAATCAGCACGCTTAATTACACTCGGACGATGGGTAATTAAAATTGTGGTTTTACCTTGACGGTGGTACAATAGCTGCTCTAGCACTTGAAATTCACTTACAGGATCGAGTCCAGCAGTGGATTCATCCAAGATTAGAATCGGTGGATCGTTGACAATTGCTCTGGCGATCGCTAATCGTTGCCGTTGTCCACCAGAAAGATTTGCCCCGAATTCCCCTAAAACAGTTTGATACTTATTCGGAAGCTGGCTGATAAAGCTATCTGCATCCGCAATTTGGCAAGCTTTAACGATCTTTTCAAATGGAATATAAGGATCTCCTAATTGAAAGTTCTCTAGAATCGAGCGACTCCAAAAGTGGGGTTCTTGGGGTACAATCACCACTTGTTCTCGCAAACACTCAAGCGAAAGGTCTTGCAAGTTGTAAAGACCAAAGCGAATATTGCCTGATTGCGGTTGATATAAACCAGAGATTAGTTTTGACAAAGTGCTTTTGCCACAGCCTGACTTACCAATAATTGCGATCGCTTTTCCTCCAGGTAGAGTCAGAGAAAAATTCTCTAATAATTCAACTCTGCCAGCATGGTGAAAGTTGAGATTGGTGCAACAGATATCAGCATTATTAGGGATACGTGCGAAGGGTTTTTTGGTATCTCCAACCGCTTCTGGCGTAGCGTCAATAACTTCTAAAAGACGACTGGTTGCAGTTTGGGAGCGAAAATAATCATCGGTTAAGCCAATCAATGAACCAATTAAAGCCAAAACATTGCCTTGCATCGAGTTAAACGCCAGCATTTGACCAATGCTTAATTCCTTGTTAATCACCAGAATGCTGCCCATTCCGAGTAAAGTAACGCCGCCGATACTGCTAACAAGTTGCGAAAAAGTGCCGTTGATAATTCCGATTTGGGTTGTGCTGAAGCTAAGATTGGCAAGACGACCAAAGCGGCTTTGAAATTCCTCCCAGAATTGAGGAGCAGCATTTGTAGCTTTAATTACCAGTGCGCCCTTAAACGTTTCAACTAAAACGCCTTGATTTTCTGAACCCAAGACCAAGAGATTGCGAGTTTTTTGGCGTAGTGTGGGCAAGAAAGGCAAGGTAGATAAAGTCATTATTAAGCCAATAACAAGCACGGCTAGTGTTAGCTTCCAGCTATAAAACATCATTAAGCTGAAAGAAATTATTGCAATAAAAAACTGGCTGGGTAGCAGAACAACAATCTGCGATACTAACTGGTTAATTTCATTAATATCTCGTAGACGGCTAGTAATTTCGCCACTGCGGCGGGTTTCGTAGTAAGTCAAGGGCAAGTGTAAGACTTTTCGCCCAAATTCTAAAACTAGCCCTAACTGTATTCGTTGACTAAAGTGAGCAATCATATTTGATTGCAATAATCGCAAGCCACTGCTGAAAAAGCTCGTTACAATAACGGCCATTACCACAACGGTGAGCAGCTGAGTATCTCCTCGAATCAGAACATCATCTGTAAGCAGTTGGATCAGCAAAGGGCTACCGAGGGAAAGTAAGCCCAGGACAATATTAATTACTAAAACCTGAGCTAGCAGAGCGCGATAAGGCCAGATCCGGTTTAAAAAGCGCCCGAATCCCCCTAATGATTCTTCTTGGGGTTGATCGGAAAAAAGAGCTGGATCTGGCTCTAGCAAGAGCATGATTCCATTCCAAGCTGTCATTAACTCCCGTCTGTCGAGATGACGGATACCTACAGCTGGATCTGCAATGATGTATTTTTTGCCCTGTAGTCCGTATAAAACAACCCAGTGGTAGCCTTTCCAATGAATAACTGCTGGTAGGGGTACTTCTTTAATTCTGTCTAGTACCTCCTGGGATGCTTTAACCGAACGCGCATTGAACCCTAGCGTTTCTGAGCCACGTTTTAGACCGAGTAGAGTTGTTCCTAGTTGTCCAGTTCCTACTGCTTCCCGGCTTTTCGTGATGCTTAAAAACCGTCCATAGTGCCTGCAAATTGACGCTAGACAAGCAGCCCCACAGTCTTCTTCACTTGCTTGTAGGACACACTGATAACTTTTGTTTTTGAGCAACTGCATGGTCGGTTATGACACTTAAAAGCCAATTGGTATGAATTAAAAATCTGTTATTAACCTTGCCTTTCTCAGAACGAACTTAAGTACCGTCTCCTCCCGCGAAATAATATCTGCTCTACCTTCCATGCCAGATTGCAGACGACATTGGTGAGCTTCATCTCCTACAAATAGGGTTTGGGGCTGGATTGTTACTTCATAACCACCTTGCGGAGCAGATGCTGTGTTGCTTGCCGATGGTACGGCATCTGGGGCAACTGTTTTCACAGTACCTTTGAGCGTACCGTAATCTGGATAGGGACAAGCCGAAACTTGCATCTGCACTTTTTGTCCTGGTTTAACTTTGTCAATGTCTTGAGCTTGCACCCTTGTTTTAATTAGCAAAGGAGCATTTAAAGGCGCAATGTAAGCAACAGCTTCACTTGGTTGCACTACTTGACCTTGGTTGCGAAGATTGAGTTGCAGCAGTGTACCCTCAATTGGGGAGCGGATTATACTTTCTTTCAAGTTTGTTTCTACTTGTTGTAGTTCTTTTCGAGCGCCATTCAGTTGATTCTGGAGTTCAAGGCGCTGCTGAAACAAAGTCTGTCGTTCCTTGTTCAAAGCAGCTAAGGTAGCCTCGCCTCTTGCCTGTTCTTGCTTAATGCGTTCACTTGCTACAGTCACACTAGAATTACTAGGATCTAGTGCAGTTATCGCCCTTTTCCGGCTCAACTGAGCAATTTGAACAGCGTGTTCTTTGTCCTCTAGGAGATTTTTAGAAGCAACTTTAGCTTGTTCTAGTCTGGACTCAGCAACCCTAATGGCTTGTTCTTTTTCTTCTAGTTGATTGCGAGAAATTGCTCCTGAGTCTACTATTCGTTTTAATCTGTCGCGCTGCACTGTGGCTAACTTCAAGCCTGCTTCTGCTTCTTGCACGCTTGCTGTTAATACTTTTTCCTGCTCAAAGCGATCGCGCTGCATACTAGCTAACATTAAATTTGCTTCTGCTTCTGTTAAGTCAGCTTCAGCTTTAGTTTGCTGATCTGCATAGTTGCGCTGAATTCCACTTAGGTCAGCTTGGGCCGCTATAATTGTGCGGTTTATTAAACTTGCTTCAGCCGTAATCTGAGTATTTAAGGCACTGGTTTGAGCATCGATTTGACGTAGCTGTAATTGCCCCTGCCGAATACTGCCTTGGAGTTCGCTTTTTTGAATCTGCAAGCGAGAATCATCAACACGAGCGATCGGTTCGCCCTTGGCAACTAGCTGATTTTCTTCAACTTCAATCTGCTGAACTGTTCCGGTAATGGCAGACTGGACAACCCGTAATTCTCCAGCAGGCCGAATGGTTGCAGGAACTTTGACTGTAACGTTGTAATCCAGAACAGCTGCAAGACTAACCCCTGTAACAAAGATACCAACCATAACTCCGCCTCCTATGGTTGTCCATTGACTGATCCGGGGAAGAAACTCGTTAGTATCAACTAAATGCAGCTGATCTGGTGATGGTTCTCTAAATTTATTACCAAAATACTTTTCCTCGCCGCGTAAGGATTTCACAACACTGCACCTTTATTCTTACTAGGACAAGAAATTAGGGTTATATCCTTTTACAGTTGCCTGTAACAGTTTGCTGTAGCCTTTTTTCACAAATTAATTTCTGCCTATCCTTCTTAAAAAGAACTAACACCAACTTTAAATGCACTCAACGAAAGCACCCAGATCCTTAAACCTCTAAGTAGCTAGGAGAAAATAATGGTATAAGGTGTAGCCAAAAGTAGAGAAGATAATACCCTATAATAAATAAGGGGGAGGAAAAAGGTATCCGCAGTACGCGATCAATACCCTTTTCTACTCAAAACGTGCTGTAACCACGTTTTGAGTATATAAGAGACTGCTCAAACTGCTCAAAACCTCACTTACGTTGAGCGATTTATAATAAGTCTCCTCCCCCGTTTAACCTAAAAAGGTCAGATAGCGAAGGGTTTAGCAAGACGAATCCATTAAAAACACCAGATCCTGTGAGTTCTTGAAGTTGTCTTGTCTCACTATTAGGATCTTCTGGGCTTTTTTTGGAGTGATGAGTTTCAGTGTAATCTATCGTTTGGGATTCAGTGAAAGCACCGCCAGTTACAAACTCTTGTTGATCCTCAGACAAGTTTATGAACAAGGCTGACGATCCGGTTTGTGGGAACATCTAAATACCTCACTTAGTGCCTGATCATTTAGTGCTATGAGATGTTTTAATGGTCACATGAAACGAGGTCTTGAAATGACATTCTGCATATAGGAGTGAATAAATGCGGAATGTAGGTTTAAAATTTTGCTTTCAAAAACTCACTTAGCCTGAATAGGATAAAGATTCCAGAGCCTTACTTGCTAAAAACATGATCATTAACGCATTAAGCTATAAGATTAGCGCTTGCAAAATGAAAACGACAAGCAGCTCTGGAATCCAATTAAATTTCAACCTATTCGTACGCTTGGATTATAAAGCGCCGATTACTCCACTTAAACCAGCAAGACTACCAGGATTTACGGCAGTCGGGAAACCTGCACCACCGGCCAGGAATTTGATCGCTGTGGAATCTATCTCACTTGATTCGATACCTCCTACAGCGTTGGCACCATTAGGACCCGCTGTGACTTCCTCTAGTGCTGTTACGCTATTAAAGGTGAAGTTAGCAATACCTACATCAAAGACCGATGTTGGACCGCCACCAGAGATTAGTTCTTCCTGCTCATCTGATAGCTCTACGAATAAATTGGATGCTTTAACGTCTGACATGGTTTTTACCTCACTTACGTACATAGGTGTGTAACCACCTAATTTTTTTCAGTTCACAGGTTATTGATGCACTTGGATTATAAAGCGCCGATTACTCCACTTAAACCAGCAAGACCACCAGGATTTACGGCAGTCGGGAAACCTGCACCACCGGCCAGGAATTTAATCGCTGTGGAATCTATCTCACTTGCTTCAATACCTCCTACAGCGTTGGCACCATTAGGTCCAGCTGTAACGTCCTGTAGTGCTGTTACGTTGTTAAAGCTGAAGTCAGCAATACCTACATCAAAGACAGATGTTGGACCGCCACCAGAGATCAGTTCTTCTTGCTCATCTGACAACTCTACAAACAAGTTCGATGTATTAATATCTGACATTGTGTTTTACCTCACTTACGTACATAGGTGTGTAACCACCTACACTTCTAGTAATAGACGTTTTTTCAGAGTAATAAATACCCCTAAGGGTAGATATAAACTGGTATAGGTATATACAAAGAAAAATGAAAAAAGGTAAATAAATGTATAAGAACGATATAGTAAAAGTTAAGTTAGGGTAAGATACCTACAAAGGATTTTTAAAGCTATCTGAAGCGTCTACAAATCTATATAGGGTAGGGAAACGTACCGGATTATTGGGCTAGCGAAAAGCTAATTAGTGTTTACATCAAGCTGCGAAACGTTTGAATTGATACTTTTTGGGCTGGCTTCTCTTAGTCAAGATTTAAGACAATATGCCGATTTACAGCAAAATATAGGGCGTATTCTTTTGATTAGGGGTATTGTGAGCTTGACGGAAGGTAAAGTTAAGGACCTCAGTAAATGTACACTGGATAATGTAACGGCGATCGCATTGTTCGCCAAAATTTAGTTGCCCCTCCCACTGGTTAAGGTATACAAGCAACAATTTTCTCTAATTACCGCCCGTGCTAATTGCTGTTTTTCCTTAACACTAGGAATGCTTAGTAATTAAGGATCAGCTTAACTATGAAAATTAGTTAAAACACCGTAAATTGCCCAAATTGCCATTGCCCGGAGGTAGTGACTCGCACGAAATGTATTGACGGCGGTAATTGCTTCTGGGGTACGAAATTGCAATCCATTGTCGTAGATTTGCCGCACTACAGCTTCTGTGATTTGGAACGCTTCCGGCTTCATGTCCATTTGGACTAGAAACGCAGCTAGCCCAAAATTAATTCCTGTCCAGATTTCTAACGGATGGGTAGCATTGGGGTTTTCAGGTGAACCATCAAGTTTAACGCCGTTAGCTGCCCCTAATTCACCGTTGTGAAACTTCACAAAGCAAGCCTCATATATAGTTTTGAGGGCTGTAAGAGCATTTTCGCTTGGCACAATATCGGGTAATCCTAGCAAGCGGGCATAGAATTGTCCACACAGCTGATCTGCCATAACTACATCTGAACCACTGTTAGTATCAAGTCGGTAATATTGACCATTCCAGAGTTTTTCTTGATAGATAGGGCGTGATTGTTCTAGCCAAGTTTGATAAGAAGCGATCGCGTCTTGGATTGGCGGTTCATTGAGTGGAGAGTCTATAAGTTCTCCTAAAGGGTGATCAGGTGGGAAACTAAGTAAAATTTTAGCAATGGCGATCGCTGCTTCTAATGCTGCTAACCACAATCCGCCACAATAGGCGCTTACACCTTGGAGTCGCCAGTCATCAAAAGTTTGATCTGGCGCACCAGAATTTTCTGGGATGCCATCGTTATCAAGATCAAACGTCTTGAGATAATTTAAAGTTTGGACAATTGCAGGCCAACAGTCCCACAGCAATTCCCAGTCAGTTGCACCTGTGAGTACAAAGTCACGGTATACCTGCAAGACAAAATCGCAAGGTAAATCTTTCCACAAGTTGCAATCTTGGTAACTGGTATAATTTGTTTTTTCCCAGGGATGCTCGTTTGGTGCGCCTAAATCGTGGGGTGTAGCGTGGGCAACTTTACGTAATGCTGTAGCTTGGTTATAACCAATTTCTCGGAGATTGCGATCGCTTGTGGGAATTGCGCGTGCATAAGCGCGTAAAATCGCTTTATCGAGTTCTGGCCACAGCATCAACAGGGCAAATGAACCGTAAAGTCGCACGTCTAGACTTTCATACCAACGATAATCTAAGCACTCTAAGACAGCAAATTGACCAAGAGGATCGCGTTCATCTGCTGCACTCCAGAGTGTACCGCCGTTTGTTAGGTCGTAAAGTTCATTAAATAGCGCCATCTTGAACCAATCGGGCAATTCTTGTTTCAAAATCGGCTGTTGCCAAGATTGAATTTGCTGTTGCCAAGATTGGTAATTTTGCAAAGCAGTAGAGGCGATCGCCCAAGCATTATTGCCAGTACGATTAAAAAAGTCTGTGTAACGGCGGTAATACTCTACCCCTGGTGCAAATTCAGTAATTGGAAAATCCCAAGCGAGAACAAAGGGAATTTCGCGGGTTTCACCAGGTTGTAAGGTAAAACGGAGTGCGATCGCACTTGCTAGCTGTTCTTCTTGTGTTGCTGGTTGTTCATCTGTGTAATTGGGTAAAGAACCATCATTAGAAAAGCTTTGCCAGATATCTTCACCTGTACTGTTTGGGTTCCAGCGTGTGTGGTGGAATACTTGATCAGTGGATTTTTTGAGTGTGGCGATCGCCCATTGTCCATCCCCTTCCTGTATTGCTTCACTGTTACCACCACGAAGTAGACATCCTACCTGCTCATTTTCTACTACTAGCTGATTAAAATTCCCGCTACTATGACCTAATCGCGGCTGATATTCATATACAGGACTACCATCATCGCGTACCCGCACAGAAGGAGATTTAATTGCATTAGTAAACCAGCCCACCATATTTTGCCAGGTGAGCATAATACTAATAGTTACCGGGGCATCTGTAGGATTGTGCGCTGTCCAGACAAAGACTGCCACCGGGTAGCTAGTTTCTTGGTAATTTTCAGCCCAAATCGGGGAAAACTGCTCACAAGTTAGCTGAGATTGAAACACTTTCTCATAGCTAAACCAACTACGCGGATAAAGTGCGTGATACACACCATTTTCCTCCAGCCTCTCGCCTATCGCCTCTCGCCTATCGCCTCTTCTTGGATACCATTGCCAAGCTTGAAGAGTATTATCTGGCGGTTCCGTACACAGGGCGTATGCTTGTCCTGGTGAATCACCTGGCTGTTCAAATACACTAAATTGACAAGCGGGGATAGTTTGGAAGGTATGTTCCCCGCCATCAATGTGCCACAGGTTAAAATCTCCGCGTGAAGAACGACCTATGCAGCCTGCGCCGAAGCCACCTAGAGGCGCTCCGTGCCAGGGACCATCATCGAGGTTACTAGGATTCCGGACGGTGTAGGGCTTGTCCCAGCCGCTTCCGATGGGACGATTCCATATGCAAGAGGGGATTTTCGGGGATGAGTGCTGATGTGTCATCACCTGATTTTATGGCTTTAAGGGGCATTTTGAAGCTTAGTTTTTTCACGAAAGGCTGATCAAGTCTATTTTTCTTAAAGTGCGCTCAGGCTTTCTCGTGTTTTTACTGATGCAGCGTTAAGCCAAAAATGCGATCACTTTTGTAACTTAGTTAGCTACTCAAGGAATTATCCAAGTTAAGCGTAGAAAAATGTGTAACTTTATTACCTTGGTTGAATATCTTGAATTTAAAATTATTAATTTCTATTTTTAGCATTATTTCAATCATCTAAGTAGTCTATTAATACACTACGGCAAGCTGATATTCAAATCGTATTTTTACTTAATTATAATTAGGCTTTATTAAGTTACCAAGAACTATAGTGTTAACACCGATCCCTAATAAATTGCCTTGAGCCAAACTTGAGAGCGAACAAGATATATAAATCTTTTAAGCTATGTCAAGACTTCTGGTTAGCAAATATCAGGCAGAAGTAGCAAGAATTATTCAGTATGGTGGTTCGCGTAAAGAAACTTCTATTCGGATTGCCTTTCAAAACTTGCTTAATGAATATTGCAAAGTAAGAGAATTTCAACTTGTTGCTGAAGTAGATTATAAAACTAAAAAAGGTAAGATTGTTCGTCCCGATGGCACAATTAAAGATGCCTTGCGTTTAGATTGGGGTTACTGGGAAAGCAAAGATGAATACGACAACTTAGACGAAGAGATAGGTAAAGAGTTTGCTAAAGGCTACCCTGACAGCAATATTTTATTTGAAGATTCTCAAACCGCTATTTTAATTCAGAGCGGAACTGAGACAATGCGCGTTCCCTTGAAAGATGGGGAGGCGTTAGACAGAATTATTACAGCATTTATTAATTATGTCCGTCCTGAAGTTAAAGACTTTCGGGAAGCTATTGAGCATTTTAAGGAAGATTTACCTACTATTTTAAATGCTCTGCGGGATATGATTGATGGGCAACAGGAAATAAATGCAGAGTTTACAATATGCAGAAATAACTTTTGGGAAATATGCAAGGAGTCTATCAACCCTGAAGTAACGTTACTAGATATTCGGGAAATGATGATTCAGCATATTTTGACTGAGGATGTTTTTATTAACATATTTAATGAATCTCAGTTTCACCGAGAAAATAATATCGCGCGTGAATTACAACGAGTGATAGATACATTCTTTACAGGAACTACTAGAAAAAATACTCTTGGTACAATTGAACGTTATTATGCGGTGATTAGAAGAACTGCTGCTAATATTTATAATCATCATGAAAAGCAGAAGTTTTTAAAAGCAGTTTATGAAAACTTTTATAAGGCGTATAATCCTAAGGCGGCTGACAGGCTAGGAATTGTCTACACTCCAAATGAAATTGTGCGTTTCATGATTGAAAGTGTAGATTATTTAACTCACAAACATTTTGGTAAATTGCTAGCTGATAAAGACGTAGAGATTTTTGATCCTGCTACTGGTACGGGTACGTTCATTACTGAGTTAATTGAATATTTACCTAAAGATAAATTAGCAGAAAAGTATAAAAATGACATTCACTGCAACGAAGTTGCAATTTTGCCTTATTACATCGCAAATTTGAATATTGAATTCGCCTATAAGCAAAAAATGGGTGAATATCAGGGATTTGAAAATATTTGTTTTGTAGATACCCTTGAACATAAATCTTTTGATGGCAAGCAAGGAAACTTGTTTGGACTGAGTATAGAAAATGCTAAAAGAATAAAAAGACAGAATGAACGCAAAATATCGGTAATTATTGGTAATCCTCCTTATAACGCTAATCAAGCAAATGAAAATGACAACAATAAAAACCGTGATTATCCTGCAATAGATAAGCTAATTAAAGATTCTTATATTAAACACAGCACCGCTCAAAAAACAAAAGTTTATGATATGTATTCCCGTTTTTTCCGATGGGCAACGGGTAGATTGAATGAAAACGGAGTTTTGGCTTTTATTACTAACTCTTCTTTTATTAATGCCAGAACATTTGATGGATTTAGAAAGGTAGTTGCTGATGAGTTTAGCGAAGTTTATATTATTGATTTAGGTGGAGATGTAAGAGCTAATCCTAAAATATCAGGAACTAACCATAATGTGTTTGGAATTCAAACAGGTGTTGCTATTAGTTTTATGGTAAAAAAAACCAGTAGTAACAGCGCACCATGCAAAATATTTTACTGCCGCCGCCCAGAAGATGAAACGGCAGAGGATAAGTTAAAGTTTTTAGCAGAGACTAAATTTACTCAGCTTAATTTGGAACACATTTTGCCGGATAAGCACAATAACTGGATCAACATTGCTGATACGAATTTCGATAGTTTGCTACCTTTGGCTAATAAAGACACTAAACTTGCTAAAAGTACAAAAGATGAAAAAGCAGTTTTTAAATTGTTCTCTTTAGGTACTTTTACAAATAGAGACGAATGGGTTTATGATTTTAATCTAAATCTATTGATGGAGAAAGTTGAGTTTTTTTGTAATACTTATGAACAAGAAAAAGAGCGATGGCTAAACTTTGGCAAAGGAAATTTAGTCAATAATTTTGTTAATAGAGTTATAAAATGGACTTCCGAATTAGAGTCTCATTTAGTCAAAGGCTTTAAACTAACATATAACGAAACCTTTATACTAGATTCAATTTATAGACCTTATGTCAAAAAAAAGCTTTACTATAATAGAAGAATTATTCATAGGTTATACCAATTATCACAAATTCTACCGAACAATCAAGTTGAAAATAAGATAATTACATTTTCAGGCACAAGCTCATCAAAACCTTTTGCAGCGTTAGCTACTGATAAAATATTTTCTCTAGACACTATAGAAAAAACTCAATGCCTTCCTCTTTACCGCTACGACAAAGATGGAAACCGCATTGATAACATCACCGATTGGGGATTAGAGCAATTCCAAAATTATTACAATGACTCTACAATTACCAAATTAGATATTTTTCACTATAGCTACGCCGTTTTGCATAATCCCGCATATCGGACAAAATACGAACTCAACTTGAAACGAGAGTTTCCACGTTTGCCGTTTTACGATAACTTTCATCAATGGGTTAGTTGGGGTAAACAGTTGATGGATTTACACATCAATTACGAAACTATCGAACCTTACTTATTAAGCCGAATTAATTTACCTCTTTCAGAGGATACAAAGCGCACTCCTAAAGTTAAGTTAAAAGCCGATAAAACAAGCGGAATTATTCTTCTAGATGAAGTTACTACACTTGCAGGTATTTCTAAACAAGCTTGGAACTATCAACTGGGCAACCGTTCTGCTTTAGAATGGATTTTGGATCAATACAAGGAAAAGAAACCTAAAGATCCAACTATTGCTGAAAAATTTAATACCTACCGCTTTGCAGACTATAAAGTGCAAGTGATTGATTTATTGCAACGAGTCTGCACAGTCAGCGTCGAAACAATGCAAATTATTCAGGAAATGGCAGGTTAAGCCAGTTATCTGCCTACAGATAAATATTTTGCACCAGCATCACCCGCCTGGGGTTCAAACCCCTTTTTTAATAGCGAAAGTCCTTTTTTAGAATACTAGGAAATTCTCTAAGTCCATTAAAATGGACTTAAGCTATTAGCCTAGAACTTGAGTTCTGGGCAAGATTTGCTTCGCGCTTGTGCTACAGTTTAAACCTTATATTATCACCCTAATTTAATAAAATTTTACCAATAAAAAAGGTGGAGATTATCCACCCTACTTGTAAAATTAAGTTTTTAGTAAAGGTCTTCCTGTTCGTACTCTGGCTCTTTAATTTTCTTGGGAATGTTTACAGGCTTAGGAGTATCATCCCAGGCATCAGTTTCTAATTCGTCGTCATAATCCTCATCGTATTCCTGCGTCGGCTGGTAGGGTTCTGGTTCTACGTACCTTGGCTTTTGATAACGATTAGGCGTTGTTGCTTCACTCCAGTTATCTTCTTCGTCTTCTTCGTATTGCAGCGATTCGTATTGTTGCTGACGCAGCTGAGATTGAGGCTGCACTGTTTCATATTCATATTCATCTTCATCCTCATCCCAAGCTTCTTCAACTACAGGTTTACGAGTCCGAGCTTGAGTGGGTACTTGCAATGGTACTCCACTTGGTAACTGATTTTCTGGTTTGGCGGTAGGAGTTAAGTATTGTTCCTCCTCGTCACGCTCCCAAGGCGCTCTGCCAATGCCGATGCGCTCTAGTAATCCTACAGTTAACTGAACTAGCCGTTCTTCTGCTCCTTCAAACACAATTACTCGATTTGGTCCACTGCTAACAATTTCTTCAATTGGCAGTTCGTATGTACTAAGAACTTGGTCAGGGATTTGTGGGATACCAAAAGAAGCAATAATTAGCGATAAAAGTTGACCTGTTTCGCCGTTGAACTTGAAGTTTCGCACTCGACCTAAAAGTTCACCTGTTTCTGTGATCACTTCACAGTTAATCAAGTTACTGTAGACATCTACGTCGATATCTTCAACTACGTCCTCGTTCTCAACTAAGATCACATCTCCTACTTGGTCGATGCTGCTGAGAAACATATAGCGTGGCACACCAGCAAACGCGATCAGGTTGTCTCGTAGACTAAGAGCCACAACCTCTCGCCGGTCAATATCCACCCACAGTTGATTCACTACGCCTAAACGCTTTCCGTTGTCGCGGGTGATCACTTGGGTGTTTAAGATGTCGGAACGCCTAACAATTTGTTCAGAGGTCATTATATGCCGAGTCCTGATCTCGAATCCGGTTATTATTCAATACTATTATTAACAAACCTTATACGGAGTGTTATACAACTATAGTTTAAGTCCTAAAACTTGGGTATAAGCTCCCCGTGCTTGAGTGACACCAATAGTACGTTCGGCAGCTTCTATCATTGGTCGGCGTAAACTTACGACTATAAACTGTGCCAAAGTAGTCTGCTGTTTAATCATTTTAGCTAATCTTTCAACATTAGCTCCGTCTAAAAACATATCGACTTCATCAAAGGCGTAGAAAGGTGATGGGCGATACCGTTGGAGGGCAAAAATAAAACTGAGGGCGGTAAGAGATTTTTCGCCGCCAGACATAGAACTTAGCCGTTGTACTGGTTTTCCTTTTGGGTGAGCAACTAAATTAAGTCCACTATTAAAAATATCTTCAGGATCATCTAGTTGAAGATAGCCATCGCCTTCAGAAAGGGTGCCAAAGATGGTTTGAAAGTTGTCATTAACGGCATCGAAGGCTTCTTTAAAAGCTTGTTGTCGCAGTGTAGTAAAGTTTTCAATCCGTAGTAGTAATTCAGTACGTTCGCCTTCTAATGTCAGCAATTTTTGAGTCAGTTCTTCAAGGCGAGTGGTGGTGCGTTCGTATTCTTCCAGCGCCAACATATTCACGGGTTCCATAGCTTGAAGGCGCTTGGAGAGCGATCGCATTTCTCGTTGTAGCTGTTCTAAATCCACCTGTGTTGGCACTTCGGGCATTGGATCAGGTAATTCAGCTCTTTGAGTTCGTAGTTGAGTTTGTAAGGTTGCTAATTCTTCCCGACGAGTTAGCTGTGTTTCTTGGAGTTTCTGGTATTCCCATTCCAGTTGTTGTTGAACAAGATGGCGATTCCGTAATTCTTGTTCCGCACGATCGCGTTTTTGTTTTTCTGCTCCCAAGTGCTGCTCTACTTGAGCTACATCTGCTTGAATTGCCGTAATTTGTTCGCTAATTACTTTAATCTGATTTTTAACGTCTAAGCCCTGATTCCTCGCCTCTGACTCCTGTTTTTGATATTCTTGCAATCGCTCAAGGCATTCTCGAATTTTCTCTTGTAGGACAACGGCAGTATTTTCCAAGTTTTTTAAATTTTGTTCAGCTTCACGTAAAGCTTTTTCACGCTCTTGTAACTGTTGCTCGTGGCTTTTAATTTTGAGTTGAATTTGTTGCCATTGGCTATTAGTCTGAGACTGTTCTAATTGATTTAATTCTTGTCTTAGCTGTTGTAATTGCGCTTCTTGGGCGGGTAATTCTCTGTCTAAAACTTCTAGGCGAGATTGAGCAACGGCTAATTGTTGATTTGTTTGCGAAACTTGCGATCGCGTTTGTTCTAGCTGAAGTGTCAAACTGTTAATTTCTTTCTGTAACTGTTCGCTCTTTAGCTGGCTTTCTCGCTTATTTTGTCGCGCTTGGATTAATTCTTGAGCCAGATGTTTTGTTTTTCCAGCAAGCGTTTCAATCTCCTTGCTACAACGCTCTAGAATCAACGTAATTTCTTGAAGGCGATTTCGTAGTTCTCCTGCTTCATCAGACTCTGTAGCGTCTCCTGTGCCGAAATGCAAGCCGGAACGCTGGCTACTACTACCGCCTGTCATTGCGCCGCTAGCTTCGAGTAGTTCCCCTGCTAAAGTGACAATCCGATGTTGTCCTAAAAACTGCCGCGCTGCTCCTAAGTTGTCAAAAATCACTGTACTACCAAAAACGTAGGCAAATACATTTTGATAGCGGCGATCACATTCAATTAAATTAATCGCATAGTCAACAAATCCATTGGCATAACGCAATGCTACTGTTGGCGCAAATCGCTGTGGTTGAATTTTATTTAGGGGTAAAAACGTTGCTCGTCCAGCGCGTTTTTGTTTCAGCAGTTCAATTCCGGCTGCTGCTACAGCGTCATCTTCAACTACAAGCTGCCCTAAACGTCCACCTGCTGTTGTTTCTAGCGCTAGTTGGTAGCGAGGTTCAACTTTACCTAGTTGGGCAACCAATCCACACACGCCATTTAGTCCAGATTGGAGAATAACTTTAGTGGCATAAGTGCCTTGAGTTTCTTGTAAAGCTTGGGTTTGGGCTTCTAGTTTGTCAAAGGCGCGTTGTTTTTCCTGTTGCTCTTGCAGTAATCTATTTTGAGTTTGTTGCTGAATTTGCAAGTCTTGTTCTGCTGCTGCTAAAGACTGCGATAAGGATTCAATTACAGTTGCAGATA
This sequence comes from Gloeocapsa sp. UFS-A4-WI-NPMV-4B04, assembly GCA_019359535.1. Classification (GTDB taxonomy): domain Bacteria; phylum Cyanobacteriota; class Cyanobacteriia; order Cyanobacteriales; family Chroococcidiopsidaceae; genus JAHHHE01. The sequence goes on along the minus strand of JAHHHE010000069.1, from coordinate 1,897 downwards.
TGAGTAATTGCGTCTCTGTATCAGCAATCTGAGTTTTTTTATCAGCGATTTCAGGCTCTAATTTAGAAATTAACTGGGTTTGCTCCTCTATTTGCCGCTCTAGCTGGCTGTTACGCTCTTTTAATTGGGCTTGCTCTCTTGCTTGGGGTTCTATAGTTTGCAGTAAGGCTTCAATTTGGCGATTGAGGGCGGTTTGTTGCTTGATCCACACATCAGAAGCATCAGCGATCGCGTTTGCCTCTTCACGGCTATGTTCAAGAGTTTCTTGGGCTGCATTACGCTCAAATTCTAAAGATTGAATGAATTGAGTTTCTAACAGCTTTTGTTCTCTATTTAGCTGTTCTAATGTTTTTTGATGTTGTTGAATTTCTAGTTGTTTTTGTTTTATGTTATTCTGGCTATTACACTCTTCTAGGGATAGCTCTTGCTGCTGGCGCTGTAATTGGCGGCGTTCTGCTTCTTGAGTTGCGAGATTAGCTTGCATCGCCAGAAGTTCTGATTCTCCCAATGCTTTTACTTTTGTATTTAGCTGGTTGAGTTCATCAGTTGCGTGTTGAATTTCGCTAGTTAAAGCGGCAAGTTTGGTTGTTAAATCAGTTGAAGTGGAATCGCCTGCTTGGATTTGGGCGATTAATTGTTCTTGTTGTGCTTGAAGTGAGCGCCAGACTAAAATTACTTCCCATTGGGACTTTTGGTGAAGTTCTGCGCGAAGTTTTTGGTATTTTTCGGCTTTAATGCGGTCTTGAGACAAGCGATCGCATTGTGTAACTAATTCTTTTTCTACAATCCGAAAACTGTCTTCGCGATCCTTCACCTCATTTAAAGTTTCTTTTGCTTGAACAATTTTGCGATCGAACGCAGCTACTCCCGCAAGTTCATCAATAATCTCCCTTCGCTCTCGCGGGTTCATCGAAATAATACTTGTGACATCCCCTTGCAGCACCACGTTGTAGCCTTCGGGATAAATTCGCAGGCGGTTTAGCTCTTCGTGGAGTTCCGTAAGGGTACAAGCTTCGCCGTTGATGTAATAAGTCGAGGTGTAAGTCCCCTGCTGAGTAACTCGCAACTTCCGAGTAACACTCCATTCTCGAATGTAGTGGGAATTCTCCCCTGCTCCTCCGCTCCCCTGCTCCTCTGCTCGTCTGCTTCTCTGCTCCTCCCCCAAGTCAAACGTCACTGTAACGCTAGCTTCTACAGTACCCCGATGGCTTTTGTTGTGGTTGACTAAATCAGGCAAGCGTTCTGCTCTCATGCCCCTAGAACTAGCAAGTCCAAGGGCAAACAGCAAGGCATCTAAGATATTCGATTTACCTGAACCATTTGGTCCAGAAACGACTGTAAACCCTGGCAGCAAAGGAATCTGAGTCGTGCCGCCAAAAGATTTGAATTGCGATAGTTCTAAGCGCTTAATATACACCATAGGCGCTGTCTAGACTTTGAAGTACAAGTGTATCACTGTGAGAATTGTCAACAGGTTAGCATAGGTATTAGACATAAGCCTCAAGTTACTTCAAAGCAAATACTTTACCAAAATAAGCAAGAAGATAGAATTTGTAGAATTTCCCTCTATTTACGTCTTGCACCACGTCCGCCAAGCAATAAATTCCCACAGCTTTCAGCTAAAGTACAATAAACGCGACTAGCTGACAAAGTGAGTGTTGTATAGTCCGTTAAAACGGACTTGAGTTATTAGCCTTGAACTTAAGTTCAAGGCAGTGGCGCAAAGCAAGGTGGAAGATATGACTCTATTTACTTTTATAAAAAGGTATAAACAGTAAACCAAAAAGTTTTTCCTTAAAGAGTGATCGCTACAATATTTGTAGCTTATGATACTTGTAAATCCAGAAAACTCTAACCAGCAGACATAGTATATATTATGATTACTTATAGTTAGCTG
>JAHHHE010000068.1 GCA_019359535.1 Gloeocapsa sp. UFS-A4-WI-NPMV-4B04 | reverse complement strand
TGGAAAACAGGGGGGCAAACGTTAAGATTAATGGCAGAAATTCTTTTGGTAGCAAGTTCATCAGGACGAACCAAACAACGCTGTCCTGATCTTGCTACCTTTCCTCTTCAAAATGGATAAAGTCGAGTTCAGAAAGTGTCTGGTTTAGGTAGAACAGTGCGAGGTCCTGTGATGTCCGGTCTACCAGGCAAAGTTGTTGTTGATGGCGTTGCTGAGATTCGTGGGGAAAAAGTTTTTGTGCTTTCATTCATTCAAGGACGCGATCCAAATTGGTGTAAACGACCTTTTTTTGCTAGTTACGATCTAGAGGCTACTTGGTTGACCCAATTAACTCCAGCCTTTGGGGAAAAGCAGTTTTTCTATGAAAACTAACTTGAGGAACTCCTGAAGACAAGCATTGTCAAGTTGACGAGTTCAAAGTGAGGTGTATCAAAAATAGTGCCAAAACTGCATTAAAGCTGCATATTATCTGCACGTTTTGCAAGCTCCTTTCCTGTGCTTACTTAAGTATCTTTAAGTCAAGAGAGCGCAAGAATTCTTTTGATACAAATTGGAGCTTTTTATCGTGTTTTCAACACTTGAATCCATTGCTAAACATTTCAACAGACTCGGCTTACCCTACAAAGTAGACCCTATCTACTTGCGTATTATAACTTGGGTTAGAGCAGCGAGCTTTGAAATTCTAGAAATTGTATTTCAACTCAGCGCTAATGAAAATCTGCTTCACATTGAGCTTCCTCATTTACTCTTTATTAAAGACCATGTGTACAAAGGAGTTATTTTTCAAACCCTCTTGAGCCTTTTGGACGAACAGAGGATGCTACGGTTTGCATACAACCCTGATAGTGGTGAGGTTTATGCTTCAATCGATCTCCTTTTATTAGATAACACTCAATTGACAGATGTACAGTTGCAGATGTGCTTAAATAATTTAATTTATCTAGTAGACGAGATAGCGATGCCCAGACTGAAGCAGATTCTTGCCACTGGCGAAGATTCAGGTCAGGCTTCTCAAAGCGTTTCTCATCAACGAGAACATGACAGCTAATCCGATATTTCTAAGAGTTTTTGGGCGACATTGTGAAAAATGTCGCCTTTTTGTTTAGCTTACCAATATCACTATTGCTTAGTAAGGATAATCTCTCACGCTTTGTGTTCAAAGATTGAGTATAAAATAACCTGTTTTCTTGCACTCTTGTTGCAGAAGTGAGAAAAGGACGTAGATAAACGTAAACGCTTCGTCTGTTATTCTATGCCTGCCATCCTGTCTCAAGCCCAAACCCTAATTTCAGGACTACAAGCTCTGATGCCCAGCACTTACCAACAAGACAGCCTACAAGCTCTATTAGGCTTATTTCTAGAAGGGCAAGGGGTTTCTTTGCCCGAACACTGTCAAACGAAATCTGCTAGTGCTTTAAGCAGATTTCTGAATGAGTACAAATGGTCAACACGCCAGGTAATCAGGGAGGTGAGAAAGGTTGCGCTCCAGCAAATTCTATCTCAGCCAAGAATAGGGCGTAGACCGACACTACAAGTGATAATTGATCTAACTACGCTGGAGAAAGCAGGCAAATTTAAAGAGTTCAAACATCTAATTCGAGTCTACAACAGCAAACGTGGTCTTCATGTTGTAATGCTCTACCTAGTAGTGGGACAATGGCGAGTGCCTTGGAGTTTTCAAGTCTACCGAGGTAAGGGTACTCCAACTCCTACTCAGTTAGGATTGCGCCTTGTGCAACGACTGCCGAAAAATCTGACGCAACACTTTAAAGTTTTAGTTTTAGCTGATACTGCTTTCGGCAATAATGAATTTATCACTAAAATCCGTCAACTCAAACATCATGCACTTGTAGGAGTTTCTAGTATCCGCAAGCTAGCTGATGGTCGCAGCATAGGACAACTGCATAAACGAGGTCAGCAGGTGCGACTGCAAGGGTTAAAATCTATGGTGTGTTTATCCTGGTACTACCTCAAGCGTTCAGGTGGCAAATTGGAAAAACGCTACATTCTCTGCACCAAAGTTCTTAAGGGCAGGACTATAACTTGGTGGGGTCGTCGGCGTTGGGCAATTGAAGGATTTTTCAAAACTGCAAAGCACCGATTTGGTCTTCAGCGCTTTGGTCAACAAACCCTATTAGGAGTGTATAGATGGTTGGTTTTATCGTTGACCGCTTACCTACTAGCCCATTGGGTTTACCTTCATGCTCCCACTAACCCTTTACCAGATTGGGGCGATGCTGCACAAAAAGCTCTTGAACTCTTGCTCCCACTGATGGCGTTACTGCCTATGCTTGCAGAAATTCAACGTCTACAACCTTTAGCCAAACATCATGGAATAAACATCAATGTAACCTGGTGCAAGATGTGAGTTAAGCCAATCAACTTACTAGGAGCAAGAGGAGCAAAAACTGAGAATAAAGAAAATAAGTACGAGCAAATTGAAAACAAGTACGAGCAATTTTTGGGGCTGGCACTACGGCAGGAAATTTACAATCCTATACGCAATGCTGTAAGTAAATACCAGCATTTATTTGTAGCTACTGATGGCGAACTCAACTTGCTACCATTACAGATTTTGCCATTAGAGGAAACTGGAAAACAGCTACTGATGGACAAATACACCATCAGCTACCTAAGTGTTGGGCGTGACATTCTGCGCCAGCAAGTTGACATTCAGCGCTCTGCTTCTGAGCCTTTGGTTATTGCCGATCCTGATTTTAACCTGGGGATGGAAGGAGAGCAACTACAGCCAAGTCAAGAGCACTCAGGAGGGCTAAGTGAAGTAGCAACGCCTGTAGCCAACTTGCTCAGTAACTTAAGTAACGAACACTTTCAGCGTGTTGAGAAAACGCGCATCTTGGGAGAAGGAGTTGCAAGTAGGCTGGGAGTAAAGTCCTACTTGCAAGCAGAGGCGCTGGAGTCGCACTTAACTAGCAAAGAAAAACAATGTCCCCACATAATGTTAATTGCTACTCATGGCTTCGCTCAGGCAAACAAATCAGAAATAGAACTACTACAGAAATTGCTTGATTGTTCGGTAGAAGAAGAAGAGAAAGTATTACACGAAGATAAAGTGCTGCTTAATTGGGATTTTCTAGCACTTATGGAAAAACAAGTCATCCGGTTAACTGAGAATAAACATTTAGAGGCAGCCGATAAATTACGCAGAGCTACAGTGAAAGTTACCAAGTTGCTACAGGAAGCCAGTCTAAACCTCCACCAAGATCGGCTCTCTGCTAGGGTAGAAAATCCAATGCTGCGCTCTGGTTTAGCACTAGCGGGTGCTAATACTTGGCGCACTGGCAACACTCTTCCAGCTGAAGCAGGTAAAGGCATTCTATTTGCTCAAGATATCATTAACTTAGACTTGTGGGTAAATGAGATTACTGTGCTAGTTGCTTGCCGCAGTGGTATGGGCGACATCAGAGTTGGTGAGGGGGTATTTGGGTTACGTCGTGCCTTTGCTGTAGCAGGGTCAAAGACTTTAATCATGAGCTTATGGGATGTTCCAGAGAAAGTCAGCGTACTACTGATGCAGCAGTTCTTTGATGCTCTGCAAAGCGGTAGAGGTCGTGCTGAAGCTTTACAGGCTGCTCAGAATTATGTGCGTTCTATTAGCGTTAGAGAATTGCAACAGTTTCCTTTAGGGCTTGAAATACTTCAAGAATTGCTGGCAGCAGCCAAAAAAGATATCTCACAAGTAGATGAAGAAAATAGACCTTTAAAACATCCTTTCTTTTGGGGAGCTTGGATTTGCCAGGGGGTTACTACTCCGCTCTCTGGTTTGGGCTGAGAGTTTTGTTAAAATTTTAGATTACTGTTTAACTTTTGGGTGGCTAATTTAAATTCATAGAAGATAGTTATGTAATTTAAATTAACAAATTAAGTGTTTACTTTTACTTGAGAAACGTTTGTTTTTTAGGTATTTAATTGAGCGCAAAATTTGCAATGAAAGCTGCATAATACCTGTACATCTTGGAAGCTCCTTTCCTGTGCTTACTGGAGGAGTCAGCCTTTAAAAACTGCTATTTCTCCTCCAGACCGGATTTTTGCAGAAGCTGAGGTACTTGCTCATGCCACTTTTGCTTATACTACTTCTAAACATAGCGATTCGCCTCTATTTATTTAAGTTTTCACTTTCACATTGTGATTCTGCTTTCTTTAAAACTTTTAACGCTTGCTCCTGCCGCGACAATTCAGCAATTTGATTTTCTAAAGTTAACTTTGCTTTTAATTTCTCTGTTGATTCATTTGAATGAATAAAAGGAAAACGAGATGCAACTGATTGAAAAAGGTGCATAGCAGAAGCCCAAGGAACTGGTAAAATCACTGTAACGCCAAACCAAACTACTACCAGTTTAATCAGCGCTTTAGTTAAAGCCCAATCATCAGTTGTTGGCAACGGCTCACTTAATTCTGACTCAAACTTAGTCTGATTCAAGGTCTGTCCCTGTAGCTCCGCCCACATAGCAAGACTATTCGGCTGCTTAATCAAGATTTGAATATCTGTTGGGGAGCCTGAGTAAAGTTCTCTATTTTTTCTATCGAACAAATATGCTTCTTGAGCGTTAGATAAGCTAAGATTTTCTGTGACTTTAGTTTCAGTCTCATGTACCTCATCGTAAGGATACTGAGTAGACATTAAACTCTCAAAGTGAGCGTAGGCGCTACCCTTAAATTCAACATGAGGGTTGTTATCCATAAAAGAGCATAATAATAGCCAAGCTGTTTGATTACCGAAGTAGGAAGAATTAATATCTTCAATAATCAAGGACTCCATTGAAGTATCGCAATACCAGCATATCCAGCGCTCTGTTCCAACATATTCAAGCGCTGCTTCTAACGAATCCGGTATTTTTAGTAATTGCAGCTTCTGGATCAACATTTAATTCACCGCCTGCATGACAAGTTTCTATTTAAGAGTTGTGCAATAAATTCTTGCAACTTCTACTTGGGTTGATTCTGGGTACGAGTCTTGTCTTGCGATCGCTTGGGGTAAAGACACACAAGCCCATTACGAGTTTTAGTACATTTAGGTCTTGGCACATCAGCACTTGCTACCTTAGTCCCCCAAATCCTTGCTTGATAGCAGAGGCTGGTGCGCGTGGAGCAAACAACACTCATCGGCGTATTTATGCCGCCAATCCAACCCCAAGCAGCAGCGATCGCTCCCCACCAAATGATAAAAGCCCAAGTCCAAGTATGATACTTGAGAACACCTAATAACCACCCCAACGACTTGCGGCGCTGTTCGCTGCGGCGCTGCTGAAGCAACAGCCACTGTTGATTATCTTTAAGCATTTGTGTTGCTTTAGTCTTAGCTTCCTTAACTACACGCACGTCAATAGTCTGCTTTTCTTGAGCTATCAGTTTTGCTACTCGCTCGTCGTCCCATTCTCTGAGGTCGGAGAGGAATCGCTCGAATTCGGTGATGATTGCAGGATGAAATTCGCTTCTGGCTCTGCCCGAATCAAACGGGCTGGGGACTTTCCCGTTAGTCTAGACTGAGCGTGTTCCCGCAGCCGCGCCCAAAATTCCTGCACTTGCTGACCTTCTGCTGCTGCCTTGGCATAATAAACCATATATTTCTGGGCATCATTCAAAGCTTTAGCTTCAGCGCTCTGTTGTAATAACTCGTCAGTCAAAGCATCAGCATTAGTCGCCATTGTCTCAACTATGTTTTCTACCTGCTGCATTGAGGTATCTGGTAGACCATTATTGATGCCGAAGTGTGTTGCTACTTCCTCATAACTCTTATTCTGTTGTTTAATCAACTTACACGCTTCTAAGAAGCGATCGCTCTCAAGGGAAGTGTACTCGTCTTTGTCAGGCAGTCCACAGTTGTCCAAAATTTGGACAACTTCAGCAAGCGGAATCCGAGTTTTACATTGCTTGGAAGCACGAGCTAATAATTCAGAAATATCCAACAACTCAGCTTCAGGCTCGGATTCAGTTATATGCTGAGTGGACTTATCTTGCCTTTTCATCTGTGCTGCTGCCTGCTTATAAGATTTACTCTGCTGCTCGACCAAGGAGCGGCAATACTCAATTCGGGCAGCTTCATCTTCTGTAAACTCTTGTTTGTCCTCTAAAGAACAAGCCTCTAAAGTAGAAACAATTTGCTCTGGGCTTAGGCTTGAAAGAACTTCATCACGTTGACGCATCATCTTCTCCTAATTACGATTTCTTACTTTGGGAATTGCTGAACTCAAAAACTTATTGAGTCGAATAGGACAGTTAGCTTTGTTTGCTGATGATACTGTTGCCAAACAGATTGAATGGTGTTGGGGCATCTTCGCCCTTGACAACAGAATGATCTTCTAACTCCTCGTCAGAGGCATTTCTAGTGTTTGTGGCAACCTTACTCGTATTCACGTTGTTAACTTGCCCTGATGAAATAACTCTACTGTCCGCCTCACGGCTATTGAAGATAGAGTTTTTACCGAAGTTACCTTCATCCCAATTCGTTCGTGATATCTCGGTGTCAGCTTCTCTAATTGATGGCTCAGCTGCATAGACTCGATGCCGAATGCGCGATCGCCTAATCCGTGCTTTGGTAAGCAGGTATTCCCAGTGCATCTCCCAAGAATAATCACAGTCATAGAGTGATTCCTCTATTTCGTCGGGAGAACACTGTTTGTATTTCAGGGCAAGGGATAACCAACACATTTTTGCAGCTTTTAGCCACATTTCTGACTTCTTGTAGGGAATAGCAGCCTCATCGTCAAGAAATGCCAGTAGTTTCTCCTCAACACTGCCTTCCTCAACTGTTGCTCGTACCCGAATCTCTACCGTCTTTTTTACCACTTTTACCTCCGACTCGCGCTCGCTTTATTGGAAGCCGGGCATACTTGATTCCGCAAAAAGTTAGATAATGCGTAAGCATCTGTCAACCTGGCACACAACACCTTACTGTCAGGTGATAAATTAAATGTCACTCGCACATCTTCTTCTAACTCTGCTGCTAGAGAAACGTAGGCATCAGGATAAGTTTGGTTCATCAACCTCACTAGCTCTGCTTTATAGTAATCGTATGTTCCCCCACCGATATTGCCTTCAGAGATGTCTTCTGGCACAGTATCTTGGATAAATTTAGCGATCGCTTTCCACTGCTCAACACGCGCATACTTCACTGCATCCGCTATAGTTGTCGCTTCATCTAATTTACTCTCGGATTGTCTAGACAACGCCAAGTGCAAAAAGTTTTTGGGCTTAATGTCTTTACCCACTTGATGGATTGTCTCTAGTAGTCGTTGCGCTCTCTCCCTTGTCGCCGTTTGGTCAAATGTACGGTTCTCGACTAAAGCCAGCATTCTCGCCATCCCTAACCGCTCTGTCACTCCACTAATTGCACCATTGTCAAATAAAACGACTGATACATCTCGATAGCCAAGCATTATTGTGACTACTTTCTGGCTACCCAGTGCAGCACCTATCTTTTCTCCTCTCGCTAGAACGTGACCTCCCCCTTCAGGTACGCATACAAACAACACTAAATTCACTGCATATTCTCTATCGCAGAAGCTAAAGCTAGCCAATGCCTTCTTCACAGAACGCTCGAATTTTTCACGAGCTTGCCATTCACCATAAGGTAATGGTAATGCCAAAGCCAAATCAAAACTACTCGGTAGCCCTTCTTTGAGTGCCATTACCCCAACAGCCGCTAATACCTTTGCAACTGCCCACTCATGCTTGAGGTCATTCAACACTACTCGCCCATTATGTTCAGCAGCAAATTTCCCCACCGCGTAGATAGCACCTCCATACTCTACCCACGCCTCTTTCTCTGGCTCCGATACGATTACTCGCCGCGTCTTGTAAAACTCAATGTCTTCCCTCGTAACTTCAATCACCTCTGGACTCATCACCAGTAGCTCTGGTCTAAAGGGAGAAACGCGCCAAATAATCTTTGACCCTGATGATCCAGGGTCAAGGGTGAGCATCGCTGGATTTTCGCTCACGATCATCTCCTGCAATTCAAATTTAATCTACACAAAATCAATCGGGTATTGAAGACTTAATGCAGCGCTTAACTGCATCAAAACCTACTAAAAATTACTAATTTTTTTGCGGCTTTTATCCCGCTAATATCTCAGGTGTTTCCTACTTATTACCCAATAATAACCTAACTTAAATAATCAATGGGAAGCTATTGGGAAACTATTGGGAATATTATCACATATTTAATTTGTTTGTTGCATCAATTCTCAATAGAATTTATTTCAAATTTAGTTTTGTTGCCCAAACTTATCCCGGATGTTTCCCGTATGTCTCCCCTATATTTCCCGTTAGTTTCCCGCTTACTATCAACTTGTAGGATGTATGTGGGATAATCCCCAGAGGGGTTTGTCCCTCTGGACTCCCCTGATACAGTGGTCGCTAAAAGCTCCCGCACCTGACGCACCTTTTAGTGCAAAAATACATTTCAAATGCTGCCAATGAAAAGATTATAAGCTATATTTTTATCAGTAATATTTTCTTGCTTTTCAGTAGTATATTTGTAAAAGTAGAGAAAAATGTTTAATCACTAATAAAATTAGTAATTTGATTTTTTAATAAATCAATGACTCGCTCACTCAAGGTGAGAGAGAAACTTTTAATGGCAACCAGAAACTTTGAAAAAACTTATGAGGTAGATTTAACTTTCTCGGTAGCTACGAGTGAAAGTCTAATTTGTTTAGTTAATGGAGATGGCGATAGGCGATCCCAAAAGCACACATCGTCAAACGTTACTCTGAACCGTGCTTCTCATGTTCGAGGAGGTAAAGAGTGCTGACTCTCGCCAACTTTAATACTACTCAGGCAAAAACCTACTACAAGCGAGAGAACTACTACAGCCAAGAGGAGGCTCAAGCGAACTCAGAATGGCGAGGGCAAGGAGCATCCCAGTATCACTTATCTGGTTCAATCAGCGATCTCGATGCTTATGAAAAGATTGTCGATGGCTTGAGTCCCGATGGTAAAACCCAACTGCGGCAGAAACAAAACCATAAGGGCAAAAAAGAACGCGCTGGTGTTGACTTAACTTTCTCTGCTCCTAAGAGTGTGAGCTTGGCTTGCTTAGTAGGTGGCGATAGTAGGCTCGAAGAAGCGCATCGCATAGCGGTGAGAAGAACCATTGATCTGATTGAGGAACGCTACGCCTTTACTCGCATTAACGATGAACGAGTAAAGACCGGAAACTTGATTGTGGCAGTGTGGCATCATGACACCAGCCGTGAGTTAGACCCACACCTACATAGTCACTGCCTGCTGATGAACTGTACTCAGTCGCCTGATGGTAAGTGGCGAACCTTAAGTAATGAAGAATTCTTCCGCAACAAAATACTATTGGGGCAGATTTACCGCAACGAGTTGGCTCTGGAGTGCCGCAAGTTGGGCTATGAGATTGAACCCCATCCTAAAGAACTGTTTGAAATCAAGGGTTATACCAGGGAGCAGATTGAAGCGTTCTCTAAACGCCATGAACAGATAAAAGAGAAACTAGCCGAGATCGGTTTAGCAGAAACGACAGAAAACAAAATCTGGGCATGGCGGAAGACGAGGGTAAAGAAAAACCATGAGATTGATCGTAAGGAGATGCTTCCTTATTGGCATGAGGAGGCAGACTTGTACGGCATCACTCACCCCCTCACCGACCTAGCTCCTCAAGTTATCGTTGCCCCCCCTGCACTTGAAGAAGTTGAAGCAGAATTGGTTGCCGCAGTGCAGGCAGGAATTGAACATTGTTCTGAGCGTAAAGTGGCGTTTAAGAGCGAAGACATTGAGAAGTTTGTCACTACTGAAACTAGACCTTTTGGTATTAACAAAGTACAAGAAGCGATTGCTCAACATCCTGAATTAATCAAGACTTTTGACGGGCGATACACTACCCAAGCCGCACTCACACGAGAACTTGCGACTATTGATCTGATGCAGCAGGGTAAAGGGATTCTAAATCCGATTACTCACCCTGAAACAATAGATCGCTACTTGGAAAATAAAACTCTGACACAGGGGCAGCGTGAAGCAGTTACAGTAGCCGCGACGACAAAAGATCAATTTATTGCATGGCAAGGGGTCGCGGGAGCAGGTAAGACTTACGCACTTAACCAGCTTAAACAAGTTACCACAGCGTTATCGGACGTAGCACCTGACTATGTAATCAAAGGGTTTGCTCCTAGTGCAGCAGCAGCAAAGGTATTGGAAGATGAGTTAGGAATTGAAGCGAATACCGTTGCGCGTCTTCTTGTTTCCAAGCAGTCCGAGCAAGTCCACCCCAATCAAATTTGGATCGTGGATGAAGCGGGATTACTCAGTGCTAAAGCTGCTCACGAATTGCTTGAAAGGGCAACACAAGAACGCGCCAGAGTAATTTTAGTAGGCGACACGCGGCAATTGTCAGCGATAGAAGCTGGCAACCCATTCAAGTCACTACAACAGGCAGGTATCCAAACCGCTCACCTTAATGAATCCTTACGCCAAAAAGCTCCAGACTTGCAGAAAGCAGTCAACTTGGCAGCAGCAGGTCAGATGATGGAAGCGATCGCACATTTAGAGCAAGTGGGGCGGATTGCAGAAATAGCAGATATTGAGTTACGTACTAAAAAAATTGCGACTGAATACATCAAACTTTTACCCCAAGAGCGCCAGGAAACGTTGATTTTAGCAGGTACTCACAAAGAACAAAAAGCAATTGTCAACGAGATTCGAGCAGAGCTGAAGCGAGAGGGAACCTTGGGCTATGGGGTTGAAGCAACAACCCTGAAAGCTCTTAATCTAACTTCTGTGCAAGCTAGGTATACCCACAATTACAGCGTAGGTGATGTGGTAGTTCCAATCCGTGAGTATCGGCGCTCAGGACTACATAAGTCTCAACCATATACAGTTAAGGCGAGATCCCAAGATAAGCTTATCTTGAGCGACGAGGCAGGGAACCATCTAACGGTAGACCCGATGAAGTTCCGCAAGACAGTCTATAAGCAAGAAACAAACGAAATTGCCACTGGCGATCGCTTACGTTGGGCTCGTAACGATAAAGAACTAGGTCGCCGCAATGGTCAAGAGTTTACGGTTACTGGAATTGAGGGACAAACAGCTTTTATTCAATATTGTGACGGTAAGAGCGCTCGCATTGACCTCTCCCAACCGTTGCACTGTGACTATGCCTTAGTATCAACCACCTACTCCTCGCAGGGTAAAACTGCTGATCGAGTGCTGATCTCATCTACCGTAGATCGCACAGTTAGCCAAGAGAGCCTTTATGTAGCAGTTAGCCGCGCTAAACACGATCTCCAGATATTCGCTGAAGACCGCTCGTTTTTGTTTGAGCAGGCAGAAGAAAGCAATGCCCAAGAAACAGTGCTGGAACTACTGCAATATCAATCCAAGCAGCAAACACCACAACAGCCAGCACCGGATGTTAACCAGGCGGTAGAACCATCATCAGTTGCTACCCCTGTAAAGCCAAAGGCGAAACGTGACTTCCTATCAACAATCCCATCTGTTGAGATCCGCTCGTCAAAACCAGTTGCTTCACCTGTAAAGCGTAGTGACCAGAACCCAAATGAAGTAAAACTACCAAATTTAACAGTTAGGTTTTCTGCTCCACACCGCCCAATTCAAAAGCCAGTTGAGCCGTTTTGGATTCCAGGTAGCGCTAGTGACGCTCCAACACACATTGAAGAAAAGCACTGGCGCGAGCTGGTAGAGGGCAGCGCTATTCATCCTGAGATCGCCTCTCGTAATTTCCGCAGCCTTGAGCAAGATCCGATTGAGAAACACCACGAAGCTTGGGAGTACCTAATGTATTCCGATAAGCTGGAGCGTACCAACACTGGGCGGCTATCTAGTGGGATGTTGAACAAATATACCCATATTGAGGCAGGCGGCTGGTGGTGTGGCGCTGGTGTAGATTCTCGCTCTTTTATAGACTTACAGCCAGGTCAAAAGCCATCTGAACAAATTTGGGGATGTTACAAACCGAATGAGCCAAGAGAAAACATAGATAAACCAGGGAAGATAATCAAGTATGAACATCCTCCGAAGACTGACTTGGGTATCTTTCTGCTGGATGTACCCAATGACATTGCTGATCGGATCTACGATAAAACAGGTGTTAATCCATCCAATAGCGATCGCGCTAGTGGTTTTTGGTACTGTGTCTGGAAACATAATCTACCGATCACAATCACCGAGGGCGCTAAGAAAGCTGCAAGTCTTCTAAGCCAGGGTCATGCTGCTATTGGGCTACCAGGCATCTACGCTGGATACCGCAGTAAGGATGAAATTGGTAACCCAATTAAGGCTCGTCTGCATGAGAAACTGGCAGTTTTCGCCACCCCAGAGCGTGAGATTCGGTTCTGCTTTGACTTTGAGACAAGACCAGAGACAAAGCGTAATATCGAAATTGCTATTTCTCGTACTGGCAGCTTGTTAAAGCAGAAGCATTGCCAGGTTAACGTAGTCAGCCTGCCTGGGCCAGAGAAAGGGGTGGATGACCTAATTGCTGCTATTGGGCCACTAGCCTACGAGCAGCAACACGCAAAAGCGCTGCCGTTACAGGAGTGGCGTACTAGAAACAAGCAACAGCAAGCTGCGATAGAGCCGCCCAAAGTATTAAGCGTTGAGTCAAGGAAACTACGAATTAAAGCCAAGCTTACTCTTGGGCAACCCGTCAATAACCACGATTTTAATCAAGCAGAGGAACCAACTCATGACTGCAACCACCAACAACTCAAAGCAGAGCGGACAACAGATGGACGAGAAACTAATAGCGAAAGCGATTGCACCATTGATCAAAAGGATGGCACAGTTAGAAACCACGAATACAGAATTGAACAATACAGTCGAGCAGTTGAAGGAAAGCAACGATCAACTGGGCGAGAAGATTACCTTTCTCGAAGCCAGCCAGACCGAGAATCTGAACGAAGTGAAAGCGAGTTACACAGACTTCTTGAAGCAATTAGCGGATACCTTGAACTCGAAGAAGTCGGGCAGCAACTTGGAGCCTTTATTGCAGAAACTAGCCGAAGTCTTACAGGAGAACACCTTCGAGGTAAGAGAGAACAGGGAATCGCAAGACCAGTTGAGGGACAGAGTTCAGCAAGTATTGACCGCGCAGCAAGTAATGGAAGTATTGAACGGCAAGACGCAGATCCTGAACAACGACGAGCTACCCGACAACTCTTAATTGCGATTACGAGCTACCTTGATGCGGCGGCGCTTGCAGAAAGCCCCATCGCCAATAAGTTGCGAATCCTTACCGAAAATCTAAAGCAGCACCAGAATGTTGATGTGGCGATGCGGAAGTTGGAGACAGCAATCACGGACTATCGTTCGCCTGAAACATCTCTTCAAGCTCTGGCTGCGTTCGCTAAACTTATTAATGAGTCATGTAGTGAATCTGCCCTATCTACAACGTTAGAATCTGTAATTGGGCAGCTTTCTTCTGACAGAGAGTGTTCTTTATCTAGTCAGTCAGCTACAAAAAACAGTAGTAAAGAGCAACCATCAATTGAGCAGTCAACTTCTGACCAAGCGATAAACGCTATCTCAAGTTATCTTGAGCAACAAGAAGTTCTTGACTCTACTATTGCTCAAAACTTAACAACGTTTAGTGAGCAACTTCGCCCTCCTTCTGTTGCCGCAAGGAATCAGCAACTTACTTCAGTTAAAACTGAGCATTTAAAATCGACAGACTACCAACAAACAACTCAACGGGTGATCTCATCTATTGCTCAATATGTTGAAACCCAAACTATAGAAGCCACGCCTCTAGAGCAAAACCTGGAAGCTTTGAGCGACCAACTCTTGCAATCCTCAAGCCAGGAAGTTGCCGAAACCAGACAACAATCGTCGGTGTCGCCTATTAAGGGTCAACCAAAAGTTGCTAAGACTAAAGCGATAGAAATCCAGACGAGTCAACTGCTAAAAGCCCTTGCTGATTACGTTGAAGTAACAGGCGTTGAAGTTGCATTGGTTCAATCCTTGGAAACCTTGATAGAGGAGCTACACCAGCGCTCCTATCAAGGAGTAAACAAAGGACAGAAAAACGCTCCATGCAGTAAGGCGATCGCTGAGTATATTGAGCAAGAAGTCGTAGAGGCAGAGATTTTACCAATCCTAGAGAACGTAGTAGTTGAACTAAATACGTTACAAAAGAGCGAATCTTTACCTCTGATTTCAGTAAATCCCAACCCAGATATATCGAAGCGAGCCTATGATAGCATCGCAAGTTTTATTGAACAGGCTGCTGTTGAGTCGGGAATTACCGAAAGTTTAGAAAACTTGGCTAAGGAATTGAGGCAAATTAAACCACAGATACCCACCTCAATTAAGCAGCTTGACAGTACAGTTTCAAACCTTTTACAACAACTGGAAGCGGTAAAAGCAAGGAAACAACAGGAAACGAGCGCTCGTGCTGTAAAAGCAATTGTGAACTACATTGACCACGAGGCAGTTGAATCCGTACTGAATCCTCAAGTTTTACAAACTCTAATTAATCAATTTGAGCAATTTGGTAAGCCGAAGTTGACCGCAGCAATGCGACAGTTAGAGGCGATTGCAGCAGATTATCAAACTCGGCTACAAACTCAAGCAGTCAAGCCGATAGTAAAGGCAATTGGAGATTATTGCGAACACACAGCAATCAATGAAGCGATCGCCCTCGATATTGAGCGCCTAGCGCAAAACTTGTCTCTGCCTAGTAAATCCAAGCTACCTAAACAACTACAGCAACTTGGTTCAACTATCGAACAGTTATGCCAGCAGATAGAAGCACAGCAAAACGTAACTGTTCAGAAGCCAATTACTGAGTCAAACGCTGAACAAGAACCGCTTGCTAATCAGAAGGCACAAGCCCTGGAGCAGCAGCGCCTCGTTTATCGGCAGAAATACCAAGAACTCCAAAAGCGGGTGCGCTCCTATCCTGGTTTTAGTGACAGTCCTAACTGGGAAGTAGATATAGGCGTTACCCTATTGGTTGGTAAAGAATCATCTGACCCAGATGAGGTAGGGCGAGTCCTTACTCAAAGCGATCAGCTTAGGGAGTGGAAAGCCTCGTTACCAGAGGATGAGTATATGGCTGAGGGTAAGGCGTACATCCATCAGGTATACGAGCAAGCGCAGCAGTTACGAGAGGCGCGATCACTGCAACAGCAAAAGTGGGATTTAGATTTGGAGATTTAGGACAAAATCTTAATTACGATGTTACATCTACCCATTACTTCAAATCGAGTTTTCACATATACAGATATGATAAAATTGACTAAATTTAGACAAAGGACTGGAGAAAACTTAGCCTAAAATTATCTTTCAATAACGATGCCAAATGCAGAATACATTAGGTGATTACATAGCTAGTGGAAACACCTTGACAATAGAAAGCTGCAAAAGTAGGAGCCAGGTTTGCAGTTAGCATGACCTTAAGCTTGAGAACAATATAAAGACTGACATTAATTTAGATTGTGATTTTATTAAAATGGAATCGGATGAAGCTCTATCGGCGGCATATACGGAATACCGTGAATCTTGGAACAGTTTGCCTTTTATCTTAAAACCTGTTTACGAAACTTCTGCACCGAACCAACCTATTTTACTTGTTGATGAAGAACCTTTGGAAATCATCCAGGAAGTTAATCAGCATAAAGTAAAAATACAAGGGCATGGAAGCTTGAAATATGAATGGTTCCCCTCCCCTTGCATTAAATTTGAATTCTTCAGTGATTCAAGTGAGTCAATAGATATTAAGAATCCTTATGCCTTGCTAATTCTTTTAAATCGTAAAACTTCAGTAGAAGTATTCCTTGAAACAATCAAATTAGGTAAAAATATTCAAGTTTCGGGACGAACAAAAACGCCGCTTAAACAAGGTTTAGGTCAAGGCTTAGTCTATGTATTATTCCATATAGCTAATTTCAATGATTTTATAGGGTTTACCACCAGAATTCCTACTCAAGATTCAATGAAAACACGTCGGAACAGAATCACTTTCGAGGTAGAAAGCTGGAGGCTAACCTTAGATAACCTTGAAACAATCAAAAGTAATGTAAAGCAGCTAACTTCGTTAGGTGGATTTGCCATAACCCACGTAGGGAAACTAGAAAAGTTAGATGGAACAGTATTTTCAGATGATGAAGCTACAACCTTTTTAGATATTTTTGCTAATTTCTTATCTTTTGCCAGAGGTTTCAGGGTTCCTTTAATTCTCCTAGTTGGCTACGATGTCAATGGAAACGAGACTTGGAAATACTCGGCTCCATCGATAGGAGATTCTTGGAGAGGAGTGGCTTCTTGGTTTCCAGACCAAAATGCTAGCATTCTGGCTGAGGTTTTTCCTGGTTTCTTAAGCTGGTGGCGAGATTGGGAAGAATCAGCACCAATAATTCTCTCTTGGTATTTAGAGGCTAACACCACTCTACTGATACAAAACAAAATTATCTTGACGCAAGTTGCTTTAGAACTAATCGCATGGGTTCTCCTCGTAGAAAAAGAAGCAAGTTTTAGTTTAAAGGACTTCGACAAACTCCAAGCTTCAAAAAAAATAAGAGAATTACTCTCAAAATTTAGGATTCCTCCAGACATACCTCAAAGCTCTCTTACCTCTTCGTTAACTAACTTGGGAGAACTCGCGTCAGATAATAAATTGATTGATGGTCCCCATGCGTTCACTTTCTTACGTAATGGTCTTGTTCATCCTAAGAGTAGAAAAAAAGTTTTTGATGCTCCTATGGAGGCAATAATTGAGACTTGTGATCTAGGTATGTGGTATCTAGAACTTGTATTACTGGCTATTTTTAATTATCAAGGGATTTACGCTAGTCGCCTTCGTCAAGGAGTCCGGTATAATGGTGAAACTGAAGATGTTCCTTGGACTGCTGCACTGTAAGCGATTTTTTAATTTTAGCTATTGGAACTTATCCTGAGAAAACACGAAGTATATTTACCCCTAGTTTGTCACTCTAGGAAGAGGAAAAAGAATGAAGAGCAGTTAGTCTAGTTCTAATTAAAGCATTACTAGAGAGATTAACTAGAGTAATTAAAGTATTAAAACCCTTAACTAATAAGGAATTATCAAAAACTGTCAGCCAAGGTTTAATTAATTGGAAAGCTAATAAGGGTAATAATAGTAACTGCATATTGTTCAACATAGATTTCCAGCCTTGACGATGATCCCAGTCGGGATGTTCAACAAGGTAACGGGTCAGTTCAGCTTGGCAAATTGACAACTCAGGTAAGTCAGGAGAGTAAGGCGGTATAGCTTGGAGACTCACCAACAGAAATGTACAACAAATCACTTCCCACCATTTGGCAATATCAGCATATTTAGTCAAATGAAAATCTGACCATCCTAATTCAGACTTGCATTGCCTAAAGCCATATTCAACCCAAGTTCGCTCTCCATAAATATTCCCTACATCTTGATAATTAAGTTCAGAAATATTGCTCATCACATAAGAGGTACTATTGGCAGGTAGTGTTTTTGGGTCGGTGGTTAGATACCAATAAGTGTACTTACGTCGTTGACCAAAAATTACCTCACAAATATATCTAGTTTCTGATTCTCCATGATTAAATATTCGCTTAAATTTTTTCCATTTCGTTTGTCTGACCCTCTCTGTAGCTGGCATTAAGACTCCGTGATTAGTTCTTATTGCTACCATGAACTGTAACTTTAGCCTTTCTATAGTTCTGAGTAAACTTGTCACGCTCTCACCATATAAGCTATCTGCTAGGACATACTTAATTTTCAATCCTTCACTCACTAATTGTTCTACGAGTTTAGCTGCTATCTGGGGTTTACTCTGATAAATATCTCCTGCTTTTAGTTTTGACTTTGGCTTATAAATCTCAACCAGTAGGGGAAAGGTGATTCCCTCCTTAACCCCATAAATGTTGACTGTTACAATTCCATTATCTATCTTCCCCAGTCTCCCCAAGTATTGTCTAGCTACATACTCGGTTTTACTTCCTTTTTTAGGGTCTCCTGTCTCATCAATAATGATATTAATTGCTTCTCCTTTTAACCAATCCAGGATTATTTTTAATCTCTGGCTTCTTAATTCTTGATATTTCCAAGGCGATTGAGTTAAGAAGTTATGCAATGATTGGCTATTTTTTAATCCGACTATTTTGGCAAGTGTTACTAGACTTTTTCTCGGACTTGGTGTGATGATTCCCCTGAGCATTTGCTTAAATGCTTCATAACTCCTCACTTCTGGAAAAATTTTTTGATACCTGCGACAATATTGGTCGATGAAGCTAATGGTAGGTTGAGGTACTCTTGGCTGTGTCATATTCCCTGTCTCCTATCTAGCTTTCTATTCTTATTTTACTTTTCCCAGAGTGACAAACTAGGGTTACAGCAGTTCTCAGTTGGGTGAAACATAGCACAGCAATGGGTGAACCACAGCCAATAACGTCTTTGAGTGTCACCGCAGCAAGCGATCTGGAGAGTAGGTAAGAGTTGCAGGTGTTTTGATTACACGCAAAGTTTAACTGCTAAATTCTAGATCACAGTCTCTACTAAGCTTCCCACCTAGTGGTGCTTCCCTCGATTTCCCGATATCCGCTTCAAGTTTCTGCTCAAGCACACGAAAGCGCTCAAAATCATCATTAGCTAAATTTGATTTTTGCACCCGTCCTTGACTGACCTCCAGAATCAATCCTCGCTCATGGCAATCAAGCTTAAAATCACTCTGAACTCCCTGAACTTGATAAAAGTTCTTCCCTCGAAATAATAGCTCCCCATTTGCATTACCAGTAGGCTTACCTAAGTGTTGCAGTACCTTTTGGGAAGTATCAACAACTTGGTAAACATTGCGATCGCGCTGCATGGTAGCTACAGCTTCAGCCGATAGTGGAGATGGCTTATCAGCATTAAAAGCTAAGGCGACTTCACTAATCCGACCAAGGTATTGGCTGGACTTACCCAGAGTATTAGCGGTACTATGCCAGTTCCAAAGCGAATCCATAGATTGTTTGTAGGTATCGTGATCGCTTCGCATTGCAGTTGTAGCTTTTTCAGACAAGGGTTGCCCAGTCTTAAACGCGGTAACAACTTCGGTAATTCGATTGATATAACTTTCGGGCTTACTTAAAGCCTTAGCAATGCGCAACTAACAAGA
Organism: Gloeocapsa sp. UFS-A4-WI-NPMV-4B04; assembly: GCA_019359535.1. Lineage (GTDB taxonomy): Bacteria > Cyanobacteriota > Cyanobacteriia > Cyanobacteriales > Chroococcidiopsidaceae > JAHHHE01. The sequence continues at coordinate 5,628 of JAHHHE010000068.1, read as the reverse complement.
GATGGTTGGATAGGAAAGCTCTAATTTAACAAATTTTTTGCAACACAACCAGTAGGCTTGACCCATCTGTAAATGGTAGAATGGTTCATAATCCATCTCGGCTTTCGTGTCATTTACTCAACATCGCGCTAGTTGAGCGAGTAACGATAGTACCAGCGGACGTAGGAAATAATAATTTCGGGCAGAAAGTGTCGCCACTTGAAGAAGGATTTCGGCTTGTTCAACTTGTGTTTATCGAAGCTATATATTCAACAGTTACTGCTTTTACCAACTCATCTTCAGTTTTTGCAACACAACCAGAGCATCAATGCGACCGCAAGAATCATCACGTCCAGCTTCGCAACCTCTCTTGAGAGTACCGCTTCGTGCTTTGCTGATCATTCCCTTTATTGTGCAAATTTCGATTGCAGTTGGGTTAACAGCTGTCTTTTCGTTACGCAATGGTCAAAAGGCAGTCAATGAAGTTGCATCCCAGTTGCGAGATGAAGTAACAGCAAGGATCTCTCAACATTTAGTAGATTATGTCGAAACGCCTCAACTCGTTACACAAATCAATGCGAATGCTATCCAATTTGGCACGTTAGATTTGCAGAATGCAGCAAGCCTAGAGCGACATTTATGGCAACAAATGCACGTGTTTAATTCTGTACAACCGATTGCCTTTGGTAGTGAGCAGGGAAACATTCATTCAGTTGATCGGATGCCTGATGGCTCACTGGTCATTCGGGCAATTGATTCATCCACCAATGGTAAGTATCACACCTACAGTGTCGCTCAACGGGGCAACCGTGCTCGTCTGCTGACGGTCAACACGAGCTTTGATCCACGTACTCGCCCTTGGTATGTCAAAGCCGTTCAAGCTAGACAGCCAACATGGACTGGCGTTTATCCTTACTACTCATCGTTGGGTTTAGCTATTAGTGCTACCCGTCCCGTTTATGACGAAACCGGGCGGCTGTTAGGAGTAACCAATGCCACTTTGTCTCTAGTAGAATTGGGTAACTTTTTAAGCAACCTGAAAATTGGGCGCTCTGGACAAACCTTTATCATGGAGCGGTCGGGTAACCTGATTGCTAATTCCACCTCTGAGCAACCATTTCTTTTGCAGCGCTCAGGCAGAGAGCAGAAACAGGAACGGATAGCAGCGATCGCTAGTCGGAATCAGGTCACCCGGCTAACTACCCAATACATCGAACGCTATTTCGGCACCTTCAATAATATTCGTCATAACCAGCAACTTGCCCATGCCATTGGCGGGCAACAATACCTGATTCAAGTGGCTCCGTTTAGCGATCTCCATGGGTTAGATTGGCTCATCGTGGTGGTCGTTCCAGAAGCTGACTTCATGGAACACATTGAAGTGAATACCCGAATCACAATTTTGCTATGTTTCATCGCATTAGCTGTGTCAACCCTAATAGGTATCCTGACTTCCCGTTGGATCGCCCACGCCATTACCCGTGTAGTTATAGCCGCTCAAGAAATTGCTAATGGTAAGTTAAATCAGACCATAACTGCTAGAAACATTAAGGAATTGGATGAACTAACTCAAGCTTTTAACCAAATGTCCACTCAGTTGCAAGCTGCCTTTACAGATATAGAAGCTGCTAATGAGGAATTAGAGGAGCGGGTCGAACAGCGAACGGCAGAATTACAGGAGCAATCCCTGCAACTGAAGCAAACCTTTGATCTTGAGGCAACGCTCAAACGCATTACCGATCATGTGCGCGATACCCTGGATGAGGCGCAAATTTTGCAAACCGTTGTGCGGGAATTAACAGCCGTATTCATGGCGGAATGTTGCTCAACGGCAATTTATGACCTGGAGCAAAATGTTCTAATTGTCAGTTACGAATATATGAACCCCAGTTGGGTAGCCAGCCAGGGGCAACGGATTTTGCTAGATGATGACCCCTTTAGTATCCACCAAGCTCTCTTGCAGGGGCAATATCTCCAGTTTTGTCAGCTATTTCCTCGGTTTGGTGGTCGACCGCAAGCTACAATCCTCGCCTGTCCTGTATTTGGCGAGCAAGGCATCCTGGCAGACATCTGGTTATTCCGCCAACCTGACCAAATTTACAGCGAGTTGGAAATTCGCTTGGTGCAACAGGTAGCCAATCAATGTGCGATCGCCATTCGTCAGGCGCGACTGTACCAAGCAGCCCAAAGTCAGGTTGAAGAATTGCAGAAATTACATCGTCTCAAAGACGATTTTTTGAATACGGTGTCTCACGAACTGCGAACCCCTATCTCTAATATGAAATTAGCCATCCATATGCTACGGTTGGCACCCAATCCAGAGCGGCAACAGCAGTATTTCAAAATTTTAGAAACAGAGTGTAAGCGAGAAGTCGAACTCATTAACGATCTGCTCGATCTACAACGACTGGAAGCCAATAGCCAACTGATAACCCTAAAGCCCATTGATTTACAGGAGTGGCTTCCTCCCATCATTCAATCGTTTCAATCGCGACTGTATGATCGCCAGCAAACCTTCACGCTAAATCTACCCGCAACGATACACATCCTTCACTCCAACCCCGACAGCCTGGGACGGCTTTTAGCAGAGCTACTCAACAATGCCTGCAAATATACTCCTCCTCACTGCGAAATTTGCTTCACGCTCGAGCAAAATCTTGACGAATCTCGTCTCAATGACCCCCCTGTACTGATAACGCGATTTGAGGTTCGTAACCAGGCAGAAATTCCCCCAGCAGAAATTCCTCACATTTTTGAGAAGTTTTACCGTTTACCTAATGCGGATTTATGGAATCAGGGTGGTACTGGTTTAGGACTGGCACTGGTAAAGAAACTGGTTGAGCAACTAGAGGGCGAAGTTACGGTTAATAGCGAAAATGGTTGGACAACATTTAAAGTTATGCTCACAAGTACCCTTACTACAGTTGTAAATAAGTGTTAAAGGAAGAAGAGAGTAAACAACTGAAGCGTGAGCGTTAGGACCCAAGCGATCTGGAGAGTAGGTAAGAGTTGCAAAACTTGCGGTGGCTGAAAATATCGCAAGTGGTTTTCGTAGCAAGCGATCTGGAGAGTGGGTAAGAGTTGCAAGGCAATTATCTTGATTACAAGTAAAAATTAACTACTAACTTCTAGGTCACAGTTTTTACTAAACTTTTTTCCTGCTGATATTTCTCCTAATTTAACTACACCTACCTGAAGTTTCTGCCCAAGCGCACGAAAGCGGTCAAAATCATCATTAGTCAAATCTGCTTTTTGCACCCGTCCTTGACTGACTGCCAAAATCAATCCTCGGTCATAGCAATCAAGCCTAAAATCATTCTGAACCCCCTTAACTTGATAAAAGTTCTTTCCCCGAAACAATAGCTCCCCATTTGCATTACCAGTTGGCTTGCCCAAGTGTTGCAGTACCTTTTGGGAAGTATCAACAACTTGAAAAATATTGCGATCGCGCTGCATGGTAGCTACAGCCTCAGCCGATAGTGGAGTTGGCTTATCAGCATTAAAAACTAAGGCGACTTCCGCAATCCGACTAAGGTATTGGCTGGACTTACCCAGAGTATTAGCGATACTATGCCACTTCCAAAGCGAATCCATAGACTGCTTGTAAGCATCACGATCGCTTCGCATTGCAGTTGTGGCTTTTTCGGATAAGGGTTGCCCAGATTTAAACGCGGTAACAACGTCTGTAACTCGGTTAATATAATTTTCGGGTTTACCCAAAGCTTTAGCAATGCGCGACCACTCCACAGGGTTATCTACAGATACGCTGGGCTTATTATTTCCAAGCAGCTGCTCGTTCCAGTCCTTGCCACGATTCGGCTGTAAACGGGTAACGCCTGGTAATGACTGAGCGACTTTCCACGCCATCTGCTCTCCAGCTTGGTCAGCATCAAAGCCAACAATCACTTGACCGCCGCGCTCAAGGACTGCCTGTAAGTCTTTGGTAGGGATAGCACCTGCTCCATCAGCAGATAAATATACTGTCTTATTCTCTTTATAGTTAGTCTTATCTAAGGTAGCGAAAGATAAGGCATCAATAGCTGATTCGACTAACACAACCCTTTGTATCTCGCCTTTACCCAAGAAATGAGTCAAATACATCTCTCGCCCATGTCGTTTAATTTACAAGGACGTGTAGGAGCTATTCTCAACTTTTATGTAGCCAATCGGAAAATGCCAACAGGGAAAACCTGAACGAGCGCACCATTGGAGCAGATGTAGCGAATCAATTGCAAACCATGCCCAAAACCGAGATTCATAGAATTCAAAGCTAACGGCAGCTGATCGTGCCGTTAATTGTCATGCGTGAAACCACCTAACTCACACACATCGATCTTCTCAGATTTCCTAGAGGTGCCGTTTGCAAATACGGTCTTGAGATTGGATACGCAAGTCATTCCAGCCGCGACCGTTATACGACGAGACTCTTTGGGCTGGAGAGGCTGATCTAGGATATTCTTTCCTCTTGTGCTTTTATTGGCTGCCTCAATATAGAATTTGACAATTGGAATGGCGGATTCGTTGCTCAAGGTAAAGTGAGAGCCATTTGCACTCGTTTGTGCCGAAGTGCTGCTAAAGTTCGTGGGGATCGAACAAGCAGGCAAAGACAGCGCAGCAACGGGAATTGCCAATGCCAATGCAAGTGTTGAAAGGTTCATGTTGGTACCGTAGTGTATTTACTATGCGTGTCACTTTCTTCAGGGTGCCCATTGCACACATCGAGATGAAAAATTGCTCTGGAAACAGCAGGGAGATCCCTTGTCTGACCCGCTACAGCCGTAAATATCTAAATCTCCGTAAAGTTCACAAAATTTTACAATATGGCTCAATAAAGCGGCTTCTACGCCGATCGCCATTCCTACCTCGGCTCAGCCCCAACTTGGCTTTTTTTAGTAATTGGACAGTAAACAACGTTAAGCTTGAAAGTTAAACGCTGTCTAGGTTCTGGCTCTAAATAATTGGGTTTAATTGAGGGCATAATTGTAAGGCATTTTACTCCTGGTCAACTCTGCTTCTGTATTGTAAATTCAGCCTAAACAGTAGTTTAGCAAGGAGTTTCACATTTTGTCCCATCGGTAGCAGCTTTCTTTACAGAAGTGCTGAAGTGTGATGCCACACCCGATTCTAGGTGCTAACGTTGTTTTTTGTCCACTTGCTACAACAAGGCGTGCTTGGGTTTCAGCCTCTTTTAAAACAAGAAACTTACAAAGTCCCCTTAGCTAAAACCAATTTTCAAACATCCTCCCAGTTGGTACAAGATGTGGGTATATAGCAATCCTAAGTGGTTTGTGGAAAGACGGCATACTCAACTAACTTTGGGAAATTAAAGGTTTGACCGTGAGTTACAAGTTCAAACAGTAGTTTGACAAGAGAGAATGAATCACACAAGTGGTAGAACTCTCGTAAGAATCGTTTAGCCTGCAACCAAACATCTTCCACAGGGTTTTGTTCGGGAGCATTAGGAGCAAACCGGAGACAAGTCAGTTGCCAGGAAGAAGATGGCGCTCGTCCAATATTGAGGGATTGCAAGTAATCTTTTACTTCTTGCGAACGATCAGGACCGGCTCCGTCCCAAATAATAGCAATTCGCTGATTGGGGCGCTGGGTTTGTAAATAGTCTAAAAAGCTGATCGTATGTTCTGAATTAGC
>JAHHHE010000067.1 GCA_019359535.1 Gloeocapsa sp. UFS-A4-WI-NPMV-4B04 | reverse complement strand
TTCTCCAGTTAATTGCTTTGTCAATATTCTGGGCGGATTGATTGGTTACTGCCATCAGCCGAAGAAGCCCTCAATCGCGCTTGACCACAATTTGATTCTTCCGGCTTAACCCGAACTGACGTTAAATTAAGCTCCTCTTTGAATAGAACTGAAAAGTGGTTAAATGTAACTGCTTTTATCTATTAAGAATTCCATTTACTTTTGAGCAGCGGCTTTTAATAAATTGGCATAAAAATTTTGGTAGTGTCTAATATTTCTTTCCAAGTTTACTAACGCTTTATAATTTACGTAAATCTACTTTTACTCTTAAAATAATTATGTAATAATGCGGTAATTTATTATTTTATTAATACTGGAGTTTCTAGAAATTAACTTTAATATCTAGTTCTAAATATACATAAATTAAGCGTCTAACTATCTAGAAATAAAATAGTAATAAGTAGGTAAACACAATTAATTGCTCTGAAGATAGGGCAGGTGTAACACATACACCACAATTAAATTGTCTGTCAGAGTTTCTTGAACCCTTCAAATGTACTTTTTTTCAACTAGCTCATGGGAACCAACTTGTGGCAGACAATTCAGCAACTAGGCGATTGTCAGTTCCGCTACAGAGCAGCTCGGTTGAGCGATAAATTGGCTACTTAGCAACACGCCTAAAGCAGCATGGAATCTGCCAAAGCTTGAGAGATTGATTTAAGCTTCTAAATCAAAGCGATCGTTATTTGGAAGTAGGGCTTTTGTGTTCTTTTTAACAAATCAAGTTAACACTCTGCCCCTACCTTAGCTAGAAGTTAGTAGAAATAGAGTTAATAACATTTAAGCTACCTAGCGTGTCATGGAATCTTCAAAATGCGGGAGCGCACTGGGTTAATCAAGAAGTTGTAGAGCATGGGTTGGAGAATCGCCGCAATCCTGATGATATTCTGGCTTTCAACCGGAAGATAATCGAAGTGTTTAGCGATCGCACAGGCACAGCAAATAGCGTAAGAATCTATATATATTACAGGAGAATAAACATGACAGTTCTTTCAGGACGTGCTTGGATTACTGGTGCTAGTAGCGGAATTGGCGCAGCGACAGCTAAGATGCTGGCGAAGAACGGAGCGAAAGTAGTTTTATCTGCACGCCGCACCGAGCAACTTGAACAGCTGTCTCAAGAGATTGAGCGTGCAGGCGGTCAGTCAATGATTAAAGCGTTGGACGTGAGCGACCGTGAGGCAGTGGCACAGCTTGGGGCTGAACTTGAAAGTATGGGTGGCATAGATATCTTGATCAACAACGCCGGACTAATGCCTCTGTCACCAGTTCTGGAAGGGCGCGTGGATGAGTGGGAGCAGATGATTGACGTGAACATCAAGGGGCTGCTCTACGCTATTCATGCCATCCTTCCCGGCATGGCTAGGCGCAAGCATGGTCATATCGTGAACATTGGCTCGGTGGCTGGACGCTTCGCCTTTAAAGGGGCGGCTGTTTATTGCGGGACAAAATTTGCGGTACGTGCCATCTCAGACAGTCTACGCCGGGAAGTGATCGAATATGGCATACGGGTGACTGACATTGAGCCAGGTGCAGTAGCAACCGAGCTTGCAGATTCAATCAAACACGAGGCAACGAAAGAAGCCGTTACCGGAGAAGGTGGTTTTTATGCCCCCAATGCCAACATTCTTCAGGCTGAGGATATTGCTAGTGCAATTCTTTACGTATTGAGCCAGCCTGATCGCGTCAATGTTGGTGAGTTGTTGATTCGTCCACGTATCCAGGAACTCTAAGCTATCCAAATACTGAGCGGATAGCCGGGAAAGTAGCGCGATCGCGTTACTTTCATCTATCGGCAGACGGCTACAATTGTGAACGCCATGAAGCTTTTATAGCAGCCGACAATACAGTTTTAGTGGTTGCAGTATCTACCAAAATTAATACTTGAATATTAGTAATGAGTGCTTTGAATAAATTTTGCACAAATCGTAATCCCAACTACGCGAGTCAAGAAGTATCTTTACCTTGTCAGGCACTAAAACTGTAGATCACTTCTTGCACCTGGCAAGTGAAATGACTAATAGTTGCTCAACTAATTAATCTGAAATTACTGAAGTGTCTGGAGAAAAAAGCTTAAACAATCTCTTAAAGTCAATGCAGCCTCACTTTGAGAGAGTATTTGTTAGCGTTGGACAACTTGTAATATGAATCAAGGTAAAGCCTGATGCCATGTTTTAAATGTAGTTCTACGCATATCTCTAAAAATGGCAACACCAGAGGTAAGTACGTATTATAAAATACGCAATCGCGGCACTATCTCGACCGATTATATTAGAAAACTCTCTACTACTTTCAGCCTGAAGAAATGCTGAAACACAAATTTTCGGTTATTGCTGCACTATCTTAAATTCATTATTTGTGCAACACCATTTTTGATTTATTACACTTTTGTGTAACTTTTTAATTATCTAAGTAACCTTGTTTAATTAAGGCTGCGTTTAAAGCATCAGGAAAATTCGAGTATTTTCCAGCATCTTGATCGCCTTGATAAATAGTCAGACCCCAATCAGATGTAGGATCATAATTTGCAAGCATGAACTCCCAGCCCTGCTGATATTCTCCTAGCAACGCTTTCTGTGCCACATAGCCTGCCAAAATACCATTTACTTCAAAATTTTCCTTTTTGTTTTCCAAAAATGCTTGATACATTTCCCATGCCCGTGACTTAAGTTGCTTAACGTATTTACGGGTAACATTTTCAAATTTCCCATTATTGAAAGCATAAATGAGAGACGGAGGAAAAGAACCAGCATAAGAACTAAACGCATAAAGAAATGAGTTATCACTGGTAGAAAATTCAAGCTTTCCATCTTTATCTAGGTCTTCAAATACGCCACCTTCACCATCTAGGAAGCCAGTTTCAGTTTTAATAAACTGATTAGTTTGCCATGTGTAAATAGTAATATCAGTGCAGCAGTGCGCCCCGCCGCTAAAAGTTTTGACGATAACTTCAAAGCTACCGTTATTATCTAAATCTTTCAGAAATACACTACCAATAAATCTGGTATAAGCACTAGAATTTATCTTGAGAATTTCATCGTAAAAAATTTGATATTGCAGATTATTACTATTATCGGCAAAATCTTCTTTATTATAGCTAACTGATACCTTCACTGCTCCTGATATCAATTCTTTGTTTTTAAATGAAGCAGTATCGTTATCAATTTCAATTTTGGTATTGGCAAAGGCTGGGCTAGATATAAGTAATGTTATTGAAATTAAAAAATTAGTAATTTTATTTTTACTTCTCTTCATATTATGACTACTGTACTAATAGTTTGAACAAATAATTACTTAATAATCCAAGTTTATTTCAGCTTACTATTTATTTGAATTAAAAGTTGATTATTCTAACGCTGGAAACTCTAAAATTTAACACTTTTTAAACAACTGTTTTTAGCAGCTAAATTTTTGTTAAGATTAAATAAGGTAAAAACACATATTAGAAACTTAGAGTCAAAATCAATGGTGCTATTTAGATTTGGCAAGAAATCAGCTATGCCCACTTCCTCTGAGGCATTACCAGGAAGGGCAGAATCCATGCCAGTGCCATCACATCACTACGTAAATGGTAATCCTCTGAAGCCTCCTTATTCTGCTGGATTAGAAATAGCCATGTTTGGTATGGGGTGTTTCTGGGGTGCGGAACGCAAATTCTGGCAGCAAGAGGGAGTTTTTACTACTGCGGTGGGTTATGCAGCGGGAATAACGCCGAACCCCACCTATGAAGAAGTATGTACGGGGAGAACAGGTCATAACGAAGTAGTTTATGTCGTTTTTGATCCGAAAGTGATTAGTTATGAAGCACTGCTGAAAGTCTTTTGGGAAAGCCACAATCCTACTCAGGGTATGCGCCAAGGCAATGACGCTGGAACCCAGTACCGTTCAGGTATTTATGTATATTCGGAAAGCCAAAGAAAGCTGGCGGAAACTTCACGAGACGCTTATCAGCAAGCTTTAAATGCAGCTGGGTATGGAACGATTACAACTGAGATAATTGATGCTCCTGAGTTTTATTACGCAGAAGGCTATCATCAGCAGTACCTCGCCAAAAATCCTAATGGGTATTGTGGATTAGGGGGAACAAAAGTTGCTTGCCCAGTAGGGACGCAGGTGTGATAGATAGAGAAAAGCGATCGCCTTAAAAATAGCGGTTATGCCGCTTCTATGAGAAGTAGCATAACCGCCAGTATCAGTTTTTTAAGCAAAAAAGCTCAGGTAGAAAAGATTTTTGATCTAGTAAATACGCTACTTAAATTCAAGTGGGCGAGTTACTTGTACTCGTTGGTAAGGCTAATCCCACTACCAAATTCCTCTCCATAACCGTCTTCACCATGTTCGTTGATATCCATGCCTTGGACTTCGGCTTCTGGCTTGAGTCGCAGACCTACTGTAGCGTCTAGAATCTTGAGAATGATCAAAGTGCCAACTGCGGCAATAATATAGGTGACTACAACAGCGATCAACTGAGTCACAACTTGCCCTGGATTTCCGCGTATCAAGCCGTCTTTACCTAATTCGTTGACTTCTGTAGTAGCAAAAACCCCTGTCAGCAATGCTCCAACTGTACCGCCAACTCCATGCACAGGGAAGGTATCGAGCGAATCATCAATTTGCAGCTTTGCCTTAAGGCTAATCGCATAAAAGCAGCAAACAGCGGTAATGCTACCAATTAATAGCGCTCCAATTGGCGTAACAAATCCTGCTGCTGGTGTGACTCCTACTAAGCCCGCAACAGCGCCTGTAGCTGCGCCCACTGCCGTAGATTTACCGCGTAATACCTTTTCTAAGATCAACCACGTTAAAGCCGCCGCAGCCGCCGCAGTGTTGGTAGCAACAAAGGCTACTACTGCTAGAGAATTGGCTCCCAGCGCACTACCAGCATTAAACCCAAACCAACCAAACCATAATAAACCAGCACCTAGCAAAATGAAGGGTACATTGTGGGGAGAAGCTACTTGAGTTGGATAAGTTCTCCTACTACCAATAACGATCGCCGCAACAAGGGCAGAAACCCCAGAAAGAATGTGTACGACTGTCCCACCCGCAAAATCAAGTGCTTCGATACCACCGTTTAAACCTAGCCAGCCACCTTTGCCCCATACCATGTGGGCAACTGGGGAGTAAAGAAATGTTGACCACAAGAGGACAAATAAAGCATAAGCTTTAAATGTTACACGCTCGACGATCGCTCCTGAAATCAGCGCTGGGCTGATGATTGCAAACATGGCTTGGTAGATCATGAATGCTTGGTGGGGAATGGTGCTTGCATAGGAGGTTACAACGTCGTTATCTGGCTTACCAGCTTCGTATGCCATGCGAGGTAAATAGCCAGATGACTCTACGTGACTCACACCGTTGAGAAATAGCCAGTTTAATCCCCCAATGAAAGAATTACCAGGTGAGAAGGCGAGACTATAGCCCCAAAGTACCCACGTTACTCCGACAATTCCCATCAGCAAGAAGCTCATCATCAGCGTATTCAGGACGTTGCGCGATCGCACAAATCCACCATAAAAAAATGCCAGCCCTGGTGTCATTAGCAATACTAATGCTGCACAAACTAGCATATACCCTGTATCAGCAGAGCTTTGAGCAGCAGAAACAGCCTCAGTTAATGTTTTTACTGCATCCTCAGCCGGAGTTGCTGGATTCGAGGTTTGGGCAAACGCACTGCCCTGGAAACTATTGAGTAGCCACACGATTACTCCAGTAGTCAGCAATTTTTTTAACACTTGTTTGTGACGTTCCACGTCTAGCTGTTTATATCAAGTGAATTCAATTGCATCAATATCGAAAAGTTATTTTCCGTATACTAGAATACATTTTGTTATAATTTTGATAGTATCTATGCTTTTGAGTCGTGTATCATAACTGAATACCAAACTTCTAAAAATTCGCATCAAATTTGCAAGAAGACTCAATAAAAACTGATTCAATGGACTTAGCGTAAAAGTACATACACTAAACTTAATTACATAATTGTAAATGTTTACAATTCCTGTAAGGTTGAAAATTACTTGTTGCTCGTAGGCACAAAAGCTCAATTACATTAACGTTACATTCTGGCTTTTATGCAAATAATTAGTAGTAACAACTTATACTATAAATATCTAATCTGCGCTCAAAAATGCCATAGGTTGAGGCATTGAAAATAATACAAGTAGCTAGCTAAAGAAAACTACACCTGCTCATTACTAGCACTCAAGTTCTTGGTAGTGGCTGTCTAATTTCTTCTTTCAAAAACGTAATTAACGGTAATTATGATTACCTCATCACACAAAGCTCCTCCCTTGATCCTAGTCGTAGACGACGATGAATCTATGCGGCTTGAACTGCGTCAAGCGATGGAAAAAGCAGGATATCAAGTAGCAGAAGCAAGTGATGGCAAACAAGCGATCGCAGCCTATACTCGCTTCCAGCCAGATATTGTACTATTAGACACCACAATGCCCCTCATGGATGGCTTTAGTTGCTGCACTCAATTACAAATACTTGGGGGCGATCGCATACCTGTTTTAATGCTGACTACGCTTGAGGAAGCGGTGGAGCGGGTATTTGCAGCAGGCGCTAGCGATTACATAACTAAGCCGATTCAGTGGACAGTGTTACATCAACGAGTGCGTCGTCTACTTCAGGCGTGTCCCGTAACTGAAGAATTACAGCAACATGAGCAGCAATTGAAATCAGTTTTAGAATCTGCTGCTATTGGTACTTGGGACTGGGATATGGTAAGTAACAAAGTTGTTTACTCAGCTACTACAGCAGTAAACTTTGGGCTTGTTCCAGGCTCATTTGATGGCACTTATCAAAGCTTGATCGCAAGCGTTCATCCTGAAGATCGGGAATTAGCGATCACAGTATTACACCACGCCATAGAGGAGAAGACAGACTACAACGTTGAATTTAGGGTTATTTGGCTAGACGGTAGTATTCACTGGCTAGCAAGTAAAGGACAAGTTTATTACGATCATACTGGCTCCGTAGCATTACGGGTAGTTGGAATTAATATTGACATCACTAATTGCAAACAAATAGAGGCGATCGCGAGGGCTAAAGAAGAACAAGCTGACTTTTTGGAAAATGGCAGCATCGGTTTACATTGGGTAGGCTCAGACGGGCAAATTTTATGGGCGAATCAAGCTGAGTTGGATCTCACTGGCTACTCCAAAGAAGAATATATTGGGCAATCAATCGCTAAATTTCATGCCGATCAAGAAGTAATAGACGATATTCTCCGGCGGCTAAAAGCAAAAGAAACGCTGCACGACTATGAAGCCAGACTTGTATGCAAAGATGGCTCAATTAAGTATGTCAGCATTAACTCAAACGTACTTTGGCAGGACGAGCAGTTTATTCACACTCGCTGCTTTACTCGTGACATTAGCGAGCGCAAGCAAGCTGAGGAGAAGTTGCAACAAAGTGAAGAGTTTTTGCAGCGAATCATCAAAAGCAGTCCTGACTGTATCAAGGTCCTGGACTTAGAAGGACGCTTGTTGTACATCAGTACGGGAGGACAAGCTCTTTTGGAGATTGATGACTTATCCTCCTTCATCAACTTAGAATGGGTGAACTTTTGGCAGGACACTTACAATCAAACAGCGCGGAACGCGGTTGAAACAGCGAAGGCGGGAGGAACTGGGAAGTTCCAAGGATACTGTCAAACAGCAAAAGGGACACCGAAATGGTGGGAAGTAGTAGTCACACCTCTACTAGATACGGAAGGCAAACCGGAAAAGCTGCTTTCGGTTTCGCGTGATATTAGCGATCGCAAGCAGAAAGAACAAGCACTTCTAGAATCAAATCAGCAAATAGTCAATATTTTAGAGAGTATTACTGATGCCTTCTATGCTGTGGATCATCAGTGGCGATTCACCTATTTAAATCAACAAGCGGAGCAGCTATTACAAAGAAGCCGAGAAGAACTGCTAGGCAAGAATATCTGGGATGAGTTTCCAGAAGCGGTTAATTTAGCGTTTTTTGAGCAATATCATCAAGCAGTATCCCAACAAGTCAGCGTTCAATTTGAAGAGTTTTATCCGCCCTTGAATGGTTGGTTTAAACTCCACGCCTATCCTTCTCAAGATGGGTTATCAGTTTATTTTGAAGACATTACAGAGCGCAAGCGGACAGAGCAAGAAGTACAAGATTTAGCAACAGCTCTAGAAAATGCCGTTGAGGGCATCTCGCGGCTAGACACTCAAGGGCGCTACATTAGTGTCAACAAAGCCTACGCCAATGCAGTTGGCTACCAGCCGGAAGAAATGATTGGGATGGAATGGCCGCACACACTACATCCTGAAGATCGGTCAAAACTGATGGCTGCCTATGGGCAAATGCTGATTGATGGCAAGGTGGAGATTGAAGCTAGAGGCATACGCAAAGACGGGTCTATTTTTTATAAGCAACTGGTAATGATCTCTGCCTATGACGAGCAGAAGCAATTTATTGGGCATCACTGCTTCATGAAGGACATCAGCGATCGCAAATTAGCAGAAGCTCAATTACAACGGCAAAATAAGCGATCGCAATTATTCGCTGACATAACGCTCAAAATTCGCCAGTCTTTACAAATTGAAGAAATTCTCCAAACTACGGTAACAGAAGTACAAGAGTTTCTCCAAGCGGATCGAGTCTTAATTTTCCGTCTGTGGCCAAATGGATATGGGCAAATAGTGACAGAAGCAGTAGCTCCCCCGTGGCCTTCTGTAATTAATCAAAATATCACTGATGAATGTTTTGGTTCAGAGTATCTCCAGAAATATCATCAAGGTCGGATTTATACGATTGATGACATTGAAGAGACTAAAGTACAACATTGCTTAATGCAATTTATGCAACAGTTTGGTGTCAAGGCCAAGCTAGTTATGCCTGTTCTTTTAAAAGAAGAACTTTGGGGTCTGTTGGTTGCCCATCAGTGTAGCAGTCCTCGAAAGTGGAGTACGTCTGAAATTGAACTTTTGCAACAACTAGCAGACCAAATAGGCATTGCTCTTGCCCAAGCACAACTTCTAGAACAAGAAACTCGTCAACGCCAAGAACTGACCCGTTCTAATGAGGAATTACAACAATTTGCCTCTATCGCTTCCCACGACTTGCAAGAGCCATTACGTAAAATCCAAGCTTTCGGTAATCGACTCAAAGAAAAGTATAGTGAGGAACTGACTGAGCAAGGACTTGATTATTTAGAGCGGATGCAAAATGCAGCACAACGGATGCAGGCTTTGATTGAAGACTTGTTGATACTTTCTCGAATTACAACTAAGGCGCAGCCCTTTGTTGCAGTTAATCTCGCCCAGATAACACAAGAAGTATTATCAGATTTAGAAGTACGAATTCAGCAGACTAAGGGGCGTGTGGAGGTGGGTAAATTACCTACCCTCAATACTGATCCCCTACAGATGCGTCAATTGCTGCAAAATTTGATCGGCAACGCCCTTAAATTCCATCGCGACGAGGAACCGCCTATTGTAAAAATAGATGCTCAATTGTTCAAAGATCAACAACCAATTGCAGAAGCAAGTAGCGCTAATATCTGTCAAATCACTGTTGAAGACAATGGAATTGGCTTTGACGAAAAGTATCTTGATCGCATCTTTAACGTTTTTCAACGTCTACAAGGTCGCAATCAATACGAAGGAACGGGCATGGGTCTAGCAATCTGCCGTAAAATTGTCGAGCGTCACGGCGGCAGTATTACAGCAGAAAGTAAACTGGGACGCGGGACAAAATTTATTGTCATACTACCCATTAATAACCTAGCTCTAACAGAAACTTAGGATTACCTGCCCTGAACGGAAGTAATATATATTACATCTTGCTAAATCGTCAGCGATCGCTGTCTAATAATTAATTTATCCAAACAAAGTAAAGGAGCAATGAATAGTGAAGGGTCGCCGAACAACCGTTACAATTCTGATGGCTGATGACGATGAAGACGATTGTATGTTGGCTCGTGAAGCATTAGCAGAGAGCCGATTAGCAAATGAGCTGCATATCGTTCAGGATGGTGAACAGTTGCTGGATTATCTACATCGGCGCGGTCAATATATAGATGCAACGAATTCACCACGTCCGGGTTTAATTCTGCTTGATCTCAATATGCCAAGAAAAGACGGTCGTGAGGCGCTCAGAGAAATCAAAATTGATCCGCATCTGCGGCAAATCCCGATTGTGGTACTGACAACTTCTAGGTCGGAAGAAGATATTTATCGAAGTTATGACTTAGGCGCGAACTCGTTTATTAGTAAGCCAGTAACGTTTTCCTCTTTAGTTGAAGTGATGAAGACGATCGGAAAATACTGGTTTGAAATTGTTGAATTGCCCTTAGAAGGGGTTGGCAACGGATATGGAAAAAGACATAGTTAGAGTTTTGTTGGTAGATGATGACGAGGATGATTATGTTTTGACTCGTGATTGGTTCTCGCAAATGCAGGGAGCTAAATTTCAGTTGGAATGGGTGGCTGACTACGACGCTGGTATGAAGGCGATCACTCTTAATCAACACGATGTCTATCTTCTCGATTACCGTCTAGGAGATCGCAACGGTTTGGAACTATTGCAAGAAGCGATCGCATTTGGCTGTTCTGCGCCAATAATCTTACTGACAGGACAAGGAGATCACGAAATAGACATCGAAGCAATGAAGGCGGGAGCCGCAGATTATCTCGAAAAAAGTCAACTGGGGGCAGCTTTACTAGAGCGTTCTATGCGCTATGCGATCGAGCGTAAACGAGCAGAACAGCAAATCCGCGAACAAGCTGCTTTATTGGATATTGCCACAGACGCTATTTTTGTTCGAGATTTAGAAAATAAAATTCAATTTTGGAATCAAGGTGCTGAACGGCTATATGGCTGGACGGCCACTGAAGCGATCGGAAATAGTGCAACTGAGCTTTTGTGTCCAGAAGCTTTGGCTCAAATCAAAGAATTGATGCAAATTCTAGTTGAGCGTGGTTCGTGGCAAGGTGAGTTGCACCAAGTTACAAAATCCGGTAAACAAATTATTGTTGAAAGCCGTTGGACATTGGTACGCGATCGCCCAAAGGGGCAATCCCTACAATATCACCCAGATCAACCGAAATCAATTCTGATAGTTAACACTGACATTACCCAAAAGAAACAACTCGAAGCACAGTTTCTCCGCGCTCAACGCATGGAAAGTATCGGCACACTTGCTAGCGGAATTGCCCACGATTTGAACAATTTGTTAGCGCCGATTATGATGACAGCGCAACTTTTAGAAACACAAATTCATGACGAGCGTAGTAAGCGGCTATTACCAATATTAGTCACAAATGCTAAACGTGGAGCTAATTTAGTTAGGCAAGTTCTGTCATTTTCACGAGGACTTGAAGGCGATCGCACAGTTGTACAAGTAAAGCATTTAATCTTAGAAATTGTGCATATTGCCAAAGAAACATTCCCAAAATTTATCGAAATCTATACCGATCTACCACAATACCTGTGGACTGTTTCAGGCGATGCTACCCAACTGCATCAAGTTCTGATGAATTTCTGCGTTAATGCCCGCGATGCAATGCCTGACGGTGGTACTTTGACGATATCGGCTGAGAATCTTTTTATTGATGAAAATTATGCTTTGATGAACCTTGAAGCAAAAGTTGGCTCATACATTGTAATTACAATTGCTGATACTGGTACTGGTATTCCCCCTGAAGTAGTAGATAGAATTTTTGAGCCATTCTTCACAACCAAAGAGTTAGGCAAAGGTACAGGATTAGGGCTTTCCACAGCGCTAGGAATTATTAAAAGTCATGGTGGTTTTGTAGATGTGCGTAGTCAAGTAGGAAAAGGAACTCAATTTAAAATATACTTTCCAGCAGTCGAAGAACAAGAAATTCAAGAAGAAAAACAAGTTGAAATACCTCTAGGAAATGGAGAATTAATTCTCATTGTAGATGACGAAGCGGCTATTTGTGAAACTACTAAAACAACACTTGAAACCTACAATTACAATGTTTTAACTGCTAATGATGGAATTGAAGCAGTTGTCTTATATGCTAAACGTTATGAAGAAATTAGCCTAGTGCTGATGGACCTAATGATGCCTTTTATGGATGGGCCTACTGCCATTCGCACGTTGCAAAAAATTAATCCTAAAGTAAAGGTTATTGCTGTTAGTGGACTGACAGCAAGTGATAAGTTTACGGCAGTTGCTAGTGCTGGGATTAACACATTTTTGTCTAAGCCTTACACCGCCAAAGAATTATTGCAAAATATCAACGCAGTTCTTAAACCGAATAGAGAGAGTAACCAGAATAATATTAATTCACTATTCCTCCAATTGCCATAAATAACGAGATTGTAGATAAGGCGTGAGATTTAAAATACTTTAAACGCCGCTTCCCATGAGGTACAGCAACGCCATTCGGACAGCAACGCCACTTGTTACTTGCGCTTGAATCAGGCTAAATTGTGGGTCATCCATTAAGTCAGAACTAATTTCTACACCTCTATTAGCTGGGCCAGGGTGTAAGACTTTAACGTTTGGTTTACATAGTTGTAAGCGATCGCGTGTTATCCCAAATAATTGATGATATTCTCGTAAACTCGGCAAAAGATACTGAGTCATCCGTTCTTTTTGTAGCCGCAACGTCATCACAAAATCTGCATTCTGCAAAGCTGGTTCAATTTGCCAATGCAGAAACGTATTACCCAGTCTATCAGTGCCAAAATCTGCAAACATCTGTGGTAGTAAAGTCGGCGGTGCTGCTAGATGTACTTCTGCACCACTGGCGGTTAAACTCCAAATATTTGATCGTGCTACCCGCGAATGCAAAATATCGCCAACGATCGCAATTTTTTTGCCTTGTAGTAGTTCCACTTGTGGCTGTTGTGGATTCAGTAGAGTACAAATAGTAAATAAATCTAGTAATGCTTGTGAAGGATGTTCATGCTGTCCATCGCCAGCATTGAGAACGCCTACCCGTACACCTAGACGATCCATCTCAGCTGCTATAGCTTGCGGTACTCCCGCCTCGCGATGGCGAATCACCATCATATCTGTTCCCAGTGCTAGATATGTCTTCGCTGTATCTAAAATCGTCTCTCCCTTCGTCAGAGAAGACGTTGCAGCAGTAAAATTTAGCGTATCAGCAGACAAGCGTTTAGCTGCAAGTTCAAAACTGCTACGAGTCCTTGTAGACGATTCAAAAAATAAATTTGCAACTACTTGTCCCTGCAATGTTGGTACTTTCTTTGTTCGCCGTGACAGCACTTCACTGAAGCTAGCGGCAGTCTGCAATACGGTATTGTATTCGTCTGTTGTAAAATCAGCTAAGGATAGAACGTGGTGGCGAGTCCAGGTGTTAGTAGCCATTGAATTTTAGATTTTTAATTTCTTAGAGTAAATAATGTCAGCGTTTTTACCCAAATCTTCTGATGAATGCGTCAAGGGAATTTTCCTAGCCCCTAGCCCCTAGCCCCTCTTAATTCCTGTTTGGGTAAGTGTAAAGTAAAGCAACTCCCACATCCTACTTCTGATTGGATAGTAATATCGCCGCCATGCAGTTGTGCTAATTTGCGTGATAAAGCTAAACCTAAACCAGTTCCTTCGTATTTACGATTTAGTCCACTATCAAGTTGTTGGAAGGGTTGAAATAAAGTTGCTTGATCTGCTTGGTTAATACCGATACCTGTATCAATTACTGAAAACTCAATTTCGTCTGCGGTTTGATTAATTTTCAGCATTACTGAACCAAAATCTGTAAACTTAACCGCGTTAGATAGAAGATTAACTAAAATTTGCTTAAGTCTGCGTTTGTCGGCAACGCAAGTAATGGCATCATCAGCAATATCTAATGAAAGTTGTAAACCTTGATTATTAGCTCGTTCTTGAACCATCAATCTACAGGCATTTGCTAATTCTTCTACCACAATAGTTTCTAAAAATAATTCTTCTCGACCAACTTCGATTTTACTTAAATCTAACAGATCGTTAATTAGTTCCAATAAATGCTTTCCCGAAGTAGAAATAAGTTCAATATATTGTTTTTGTTTGGGATTTAGTGCGCCAAAAATTTCTTCAATTAATATACTAGAAAAGCCTAAAATACTTGTTAATGGAGTTCGTAGTTCGTGACTCATGTTACTCGTAAAGTCGCTTTTAGCTCGATTAGCGGCTTCTGAAAGTAATTTTTCATGTTCTAATTCTTGGGTACGCTGCTTAACTGCTGCTTCAAGACGCCCGTAGCTTTGAGCATTGTAAAGTGCGATCGCGGCTTGATCGGCAATTCTTTCTAGTAAATGAATTTCATCCTCTGTAAATATCCGCTTCGTGGTTGTTGTTTGGAGCGATAGACGACCGAAAAGCTGGCCACGAATTAAAATTGGCACACTCAATACCGATAACATCTGTGTCTGTTGTACTCGCCTCTGGGTGCGAGTAGTCATCTGCATCTGTGTGACATCAGGCGTATAAAAAACCTCACGATATTCAAAGTCAGAAGTAGTAGAAAACTCAGGTAGAGGAATTTCGAGGTCTAAAACAGAAAGAACTTGCTCACTGCCTCGCCACTCATTTAGTACTTCAATTTGTTGATTTGCGATCGCAAATATAATTACCCGATCAACGCTGAAGTATTCGCCTGTTAGTTGAGCGATTTCTTGCAAAACTTGGTTTGGATCGAGGCTAGAATTGAGTTTCTTAGTAATTTGATTGAGCGATCGCTCTCTGGTTACTTGTTGTTCAACGCGGTTAAACAGTTGTGCTTGTTGAATTGCGATCGCGACGATATTTGCCACCTCACGTGCAACGTCTATTTGTTTGGGCTTAAAAGCGCCTAATTGCTCTTTTCCCAAATTAAGAGAGCCAATTAATTCCCCTTGAGCAATTAGAGGAACATTCATGTAAGCGCGGATACTTTCTCTTACAATCATTTGAGCCACTGGCGGTGAATCAGAGAAGATTAGAGTATCCTGCACCATATTCACTTCACCTCGGTGCAAGGCACTAATATCGCCAAATCTTGCTAGCGGCAGTCGTACTCCTGGCTGCAATCGTTCGTTGTCCATGTCTACTGCAAGCACCATAAACTCACGCGCTTCAAAATCGAACATGACAATGCTTATTTCCTGGCAAGGGACTAGCTGCTGAATCCGATGCAAGGCAGCCTGAGCAATTTTGGGGAGCGATCGCGCTGCCAAAATCTCCCTGTCAAGCTCGTAAAGAATCTTCAGACGTTTAGCAGAATAGCGCAAGGCTTTTTCAGCCTGCATCCGATCACTAGAGATAGCGCCCAACAGCAAGCCTGTTTGCGAGAGTGCCATCATGCCGAATTGCAATGCCAAAATATTAGATTGACCATATGTGGCACGTACTAAAACTGCAACAGTGGCATTGATCAAGAAAATTGCTACCGTTGCCCTCTCTAACCCGTGCCGCACGGCTATCCAGATCAGTGGCAAAAAAACGAAATAGGTGTAGTCTAAATTAGCCGACTTAGGTGCGCCATACCCTAACCAAATTCCGATACCTAAGACGATCAGTTCTGCCAAGCTTTCATATACTTTTTTACCTTTGGGCAAGAGTGATCTATCTTCTATTACTAATAATTCTTGTTCTCTATGCGCCCAAATTACAGGTACTCTGCGTAGCAAAACTAGCAGAACCGGAGCCAACGTCGCAATTCCAGTAGCGTCTCCTGCCCAATAGTGCAGCGCATATATCAATAACTTGGGCCAAGGAATAATTCCATCACTAGCAAAGTTTAATGCTTGCAGTACAGCCACAACAAGTGGTGCAGCAAGACAAGCGATGGTAACAAACCAGGCTGTATCGCGGAGTGTCCGCAGGCGGGGATTAATCCGCAGCTTAAGTAGCAAACCACTTGCACCAGCGTAGCCGATGGTTGTCACCAAATTGAAAATAACTAGGGTGACAGTATCCATGTTGCGCCCCGTTACTACATAATTATGTACTAGCGTGTTGAGCAGCAATGCCGGACTGTAGCGCAGACCAAATACTAGCAGCAGCACAAAATCGAGCGCTGATGGCGGATACCAAACAGAAATTTCCGGTACGGTTTCAAACAAAAGTGCTATTGTATCCAGCGCCGCCCAGAAAATGAGGTAGACCGTTACTATCCATACATACCGTACAGGCTCTGGTAGGTACTGCCACCACCTCGATAATGTCCTGGTATGTGATTCACCGTCATTTGCTGTAGCCATATCAAAACCTCTGTGGCTCACAGTACGACACCTTAGTTCTCAAGTTAGCGTTACTACTCACCAGATTAGCGACTCATATTAACTTTCTAATTGTCTGTAATAAATTCTGTAATAAATATTGTTAGCTTCTGCAACTAACCCAAGTACAAGTAGCTATAAATAAATTCTGCTCATATTGAAAATATATTACCCACTTAGCGAGTGGTGCTATCGCATTTTAGCTAAGTTTAGTTTACTTACTATATCAGTAAGTATAGATTGGAGTAATAGTTTCTGTTGAGATACAAGCTAAAAACAATTTCTTAGTAAGACAATCGCCTCCTGCGCCAGCACCGCCTGTAGCCATCGCCTTTCTTTGCTGATTGAGTAACTAAGGGAATTTTTAATCTTATCTTATGCTCTTGAAGTTACCCTACTTACATCTTGTACCATTCTCAGTCAACCGCAAATCTCGTCCAGAGTTTAGGTTCGCAGGCTTTTAGTTTAAGTCCATTGAAATGGACTTAAATCCTTGGATAGTCATCTTTAAATGACTTTCGCTATCAGCCTGGGATTTGAATCCCAGGCTGGTGAGTAAGCAGGTGCAAGGTATCAGTCTACTAAAGTAAGACACATATCATCCAAGTGAATATCGAGCAAAATTACTCCCTAAAAGTCAATTAGCTGTATTCTCATGGTAAAAACAAAGATTATTTGCAGTATTTAGTCTGAATTTATAACTGAAACATCACAAAAATGGATGCACAACTAGCTCAATTAATTTTGAATGGTATTGCCGTAGGTAGCATTATCGGCTTGGCAGCAGTAGGATTAACGCTGACTTATGGAATATTGCGTTTATCTAATTTCGCTCACGGTGATTTTATGACACTAGGAGCTTATCTAACTCTATTAGCAAATACCAATGGAGTAAATATTTGGCTGTCAATGATTTTAGGAGCGATCGCCACTGTCGGGGCAATGCTATTGTCAGAAAAGTTGCTGTGGTCAACAATGCGTGATCGCCGCGCTAGTTCAACTACCTTAATTATTATCTCAATTGGGCTTGGCTTATTTATCCGCAACGGCATAATCTTAATTTGGGGCGGTAGCAATCGAGACTACAATGTGCCTGTTAGCCCAGCTAAAGACATTTTGGGACTAAAAATTCCTCAAAATCAGCTAATAGTTATGGGCTTGGCAGTGTTAGCAATTTTGGCACTGCATTATTTATTACAAAATACGAAAATTGGTAAAGCGATGCGCGCTGTCGCTGATGATATTGATCTTGCCCGTGTATCTGGTATTAATGTTGACCAAGTAGTGATTTGGACTTGGGTAATTGCTGGCTCTTTAACGGCGCTGGGTGGTAGTATGTATGGGTTAATTACCGCAGTACGTCCAAATATGGGCTGGTTTTTGATCTTACCAATGTTTGCGTCAGTGATTTTGGGAGGAATTGGCAATCCCTACGGTGCGATCGCTGCTGCTTTAATTATTGGTATTACTCAAGAAGCAAGTACACCTTTACTCGGTTCTCAATACAAACAAGGTGTGGCACTATTTATCATGATTTTAGTGCTGCTGATTCGCCCGAAAGGTTTATTCAAAAGTACGATTTAAGCGATATTTTTTCAAATTGCTAGTTATCAAGCTCAATGTTTAGCTCTCTGAGTTTAGCTGCTAATCGCTGCGAACGCTCCTGTTCTTCCTTTAAAGCTTGAACTGCTGCTTGTTGTGCTGCTACTGCTTCTTCATGAGTTAGGAGTTTTTGTCCTGTTGCTGGATCGTAGAAGCGTAATTCTCCAAATTCTAGTCGCAATTCTAGCCCTAAAACCTCACTGGATAGCGACAGTAAATTATCTGGTAGAGTAGTCATCTCCACTGGAAAATAATTACCTTCTATTAAGTGTAAACCTTGAAGTTGAGGATTAAGATAATCGCCTGTGGGGTCATATTGGAAATATTCACGCACTCCCAAAAAGGCGTATATTCCTTTCTTAGCACCCTGGTCTTTACTACGGGTAGTTTTTGAGGTAATTTCTAGAACAAAATCAGGAGTTTTGTGTTGTTCTTGCCATGTTTTGTAAGAGCCTCTGTCCTGATTTTCAACCCCAAGCACCACAAATACATCTGGTGCTACAACTGCTTCTAGATTGCCCTGTTCGTAGTAGATAAATAAATTACCAGCAACGTACACATCAGAACGGTTTTGGAAATAAATCCGCAGCGCATTACGGGCATAAGTTAAGTAACTGCACTGCACATCGCCTTCAGCCATCGGCTTACCGTCCTCATCTGGGTACTCAATCTGAGTTGGGTTATAGTCTACTGAGATTGTCATAAGTAGTACCTCAAATTAACTGGGTCTAAATTCAATTTAACAGGTGTTACATATTAAAGTAGGCAGCGTAAGTTCTGAATACTCTGCTGTTAAAATTTTCTGTAATAAAAAAAGACAGGCATTTTACCTGTCTAATAAATATTAAAAACTAAGGACAAAAAGCCACTAGAACTCTTTTTGCCTCTTGTTTTAATTAAAAATTCATTTCAGCAGCTTGCACTTTCTCAACCTGCTTCTTCTTCAGGACTAGCAGAACCTGAGACAGCATAATTCCAAATAGGAACACTAGCAACCATTGAATCCGCGTTGCGCTTTGAAGGACGATTTCAGCATCATCCTGACCAAATCCACCAACATTCGGGTTATTTGTCAATGCTTCACCAGCTTTTACCGCTTGCCCTTGAGATACAAGTAGTTCAGGCCCAGGCGGAATTGTCTCAACTTTGGTTTCCCCAGTGTCAGTTTGAATTGTCACTTGGTAGCCGCCTTCTTCAGCTTGGGCAATATTACTAATTGTGCCTGCTACAGAAGCACTGTAAACGTTATTGTTGCTCTTCTCGCCAGTAGGGTAAACTTGCCCACGTCCCCGGTTAGCACCCAGATGAACGGGATATTTACCAAAATGGACGCTTTTATCTGTTCTCGGATCTGGTGAAAGAACTGGAAAAACTATTTCCTGATATTGTTCACCTGGTATTGGCCCAACTAAAACAATGTTTGGCTGCTCTTCACTGTAGGGTTGGTAAAATAAATCACCAACTTTTTCTTTCATCTCCTCCGTCATCCGTTCTGGGGGAGCAATTTTGAAGCCATCTGGCAACATCAGCACAGCACCGACATTCAAACCAGTTTTTGAACCATCGCTACCCACCTGCTGAACTTTAGTGTCATAAGGAATTTTCACTACTGCCTCAAAAACAGTGTCAGGTAGAACTGATTGAGGTATTTCAACTTCACTAGGTTTTGCGGCTAGGTGACAGTTAGCGCAAACAATTCGTCCAGTCGGTTCGCGGGGTGATTCTGGGTAGGTTTGCTGCGCCCAAAACGGATAGGCAGCAGCAGATTGGGGCAGGGCTAGATCGCTAACAAGGAAAAAGGCAACAGTAGCGATCGCTAAAATCGCCGTTTTTACAATTACCCCAAGGCTACGAGGCGATCTCGGTGATAACACTTTTTTCATTAGTAACTAAACGATTCGTAACAAAGGGCGCATAAATTGAGTGCTGAGTTACCGAAAACTCAAAATTCAAAACTTATTAACTCCACCAAGGTGCTTCACCTGTGCGGAAGTCTGTCTCAGTCCAAGGAGTCAAAGCAATCTTATCGTCCTCTACCTTGGCGTGAACCAGTGCCAATGACAACGGCGCAGGGCCACGTACAACTTTACCAGTGTTGTCATACTGAGAGCCATGGCAAGGACACATAAACTTGTTTTCGTTGCCATTCCAAGGAACGACACAACCCAAGTGGGTGCAAACAGCGTTAATACCGTAATCGGTGATTGCTTCTTTGCTTTCTACCACAATATAGGTAGGATCGCCTTTGAAGCCTTGAACTAAGGCGCGATCGCCCACACCAGGATGATTTGCTAAAAAATTAGTGACGCTGACATCGTTGCCCAGTTCGTCTTTTGCTGTTACTCCCCCACCAGCGCTACCACTAGAAGTGGGGATAAAGAACTTAACAACGGGATACAATGCCCCAAGAGCAGTTCCTGTTATAGTTCCAAAAGTGAGCAAATTCATAAATTGCCGACGACCCATATCTGGGACATCTCTAGATTCAGACATTTGAGCCATAATCGCTATGCGTGTGTATATGCGTTAACAATTTTAAGATCATTTCCGAAAAGGAAAGCCAAAATATCCAAAGTGGAGCTACTACGAGATCCAAGAATACCAAACCTCTTTACAAGAATGTTTCCATCCTTTATTTAAGATGAGTATTACATTTCTTGATATTGGTATCATACTTGAGTTACGGAGCTTTACTTTGTAACTAAATGTAAAAAGCGACGGCAAAAAAGCAATGACAGGTGAGGATTTACACGGGCTGTTGCTTCAGAAATGGGGGCGATCGTATGATATTCAATTGCGGCGTACCCAGGGTAAGATTTTTGTGCAGGTCATGTGGAAATACCTGGAGCAAGCTTCTTTTCCGCTCACAGAGGCAGAATATCAAGCACATTTAGAAGCGATCGCTACTTATCTCAATGCCTTTGGGGGAACAGCACAAGTG
This sequence comes from Gloeocapsa sp. UFS-A4-WI-NPMV-4B04, assembly GCA_019359535.1. GTDB lineage: Bacteria > Cyanobacteriota > Cyanobacteriia > Cyanobacteriales > Chroococcidiopsidaceae > JAHHHE01. The sequence goes on along the minus strand of JAHHHE010000067.1, from coordinate 4,274 downwards.
CAAACTTTTATTGAACAAACACGCGAACGTCCCCGTTTAGGTAAAGCTGTTAGCATTCCCCTAGATTTAGGTGAACGCGCTTCCGAGTGGATAATTTAACAAGAATTCGAGGGTACGATAGTCGTTAAAGTCAGTATTAGGCTTGGCGGGGACTACGTAATGATTAATTTTCTAAAGCTTTTATTTCTAGCTACTGGATACTTATTTATTCCATCTATAGTTTCTTCTAGTGTGGTTTATTCTGATCTAAATATTAGAGCAGCCAGCCCTGAAATAATCTTCCAAGCTTCTGTAGAAGCTCTAAAACAGTCTGAGATCGAGAAGGCGGCGTACTTGTTCTACGCAGCAAGACTGAGAGCTTTTTGTGATCAACAGCTATTTCCTCCAAAAGCAGAAGGCGGAGACAGCCCTTTTGTACTCTTTGGTGCTTTATCTCAGGTAATTGGTGAAGATATAAACCCAAAGATAACAAACGATCCACAAGGCTATAAAAGGGTAGTTGATCTGATCACCGTTTTAAATCCAGTTCCTGAAATTGGATATAAACCGAGTTGGGAGTATAAGTCTATTAATAATGTTGAAGAAGGTAAGCGTTTATGCCTTTCTTCCAAAAAGGAATTTATCCAACTGTACCAAAGACAATCAAAACTTTTACTTAATAAAGAATATTTCTCTATTTTTAATAGAATAAAAGAATATAACTTATCTTCCTCGGATAATCGGGCTAATTCCGATGAGCTTTCAATTAAAAAAGATATTTTAAAGCTGAAAGAAATAGAATTAAAAAAGTTTGGTGATTCATTCTTATGGGATCTAGTATATGCAAATGAATAATATATCTACTGGTTAATATTAACTTCGGATAGATACTGATTAATGAGGTACAAGAAATGAAATTTTTAACACCAAAATATAAATGGATATATGCTTCTATCTTAGTAATTACCGAATTTTTCAGTCAAGCGCCCGCGTATGCAGATAAGCTATATTTAGTAGACGAAGCTAAACAAGATCCTTCATTTAAAGCTTTTCGAGAAAAATTATCTGCGGCTATTAAAAAACGTGATAGCAAATTTATTTTAAATAGTCTTGACCCTAATATAACCGTGAGCTTTGGTATTTGTGGGGAAGGTATAAAGTGTTTTAGAGAGTATTGGAAGCTTAATCAGCCTAATAATAGTCAACTTTGGAATACTTTAAGCGATGTTCTTGCATTAGGAGGTTCATTTGAAACTTCTGGAGGTGAAAAATACTTTTGTGCGCCTTATGTTTTTTCTGATTTTCCAGCTAAAGTAAATGGCGAAGAACTAATGGGGGTTCACGAGTATGCAGCAATTGTTGGACAGAATGTAAATGTGCGTTTACGTCCTAATTTGAATGCACCAATTACTACCAGTCTCTCATACGATATTGTCAAACTTGATCAAAGTTCAAACACTAATAGTCAAGGTTGGTTCAAGATTCTGGCGCCAACACCGGGCTACGTTTCTAGCAAATTTGTTCGTACTCCATTTGATTACCGCGCCTGCTTTAAAAAGTCTAGCGGTAAATGGGTAATGACAGCTTTAGTTGCTGGAGACTAAATTTATTTATACGGATGCGATCGCGCTTTCTTACAAGGGTGGGCATTACCTACCCAACTCAACTAATAGGCTTATCTGATTCTGGCTATGAGTTTTCCATAGATAAGAATCACGAATTAAAAAACTCAATAGCTTGCTGCTTATGCTCATTTGTGATATAGGCGTTTACAGTTGCATAGGCTGTTGCAATTACACTAGCATCATCCGTGAAACCAATACCTGGGAGCAAGTCAGGTATTGCATCAGTAGGTAATAAAAAATAACCAAGTGCAGCAGCAATTACACCTTTCGCCTGAAACGGTGTTCGAGAATCGAGCATACAAAAATACATTGCTACTGCATCTTTTGTAAAAGGAACATAACCGATAAAATGCTTAACATTTTTAAGAAAATTATCCATACTAATAAAATTTATTCTGTGGTTATTTATATCTATTAACATACAGAAATAAAACTGCAATAAAAACAGCAGGTATACATAGAAAAACACTAATATATCTGCATTAGTCTATGTGTATCTGCGGTTGCAGGTTTACGATTATTGTGATTAGTGCATCATAGTTTAACTCACCAATTCCATAGCACGTTTGACCAAATTTTCAGCCGTCAAACCATTCAGCGCCATCAGTTCAGCAGGACTCGCCGTAGTTTCTCCTCGCTTCCAGGCAAAGGTATCTCGTTTCGCTGTACTGCGTAACATAATTGGTTCTAGCATTCCACTCGCCCCAGCTGTTACCCCAATTAAGGCATTACCACCAAATAGCTTTTCAAATGCGGCATCCATCATCCAAGAAGCTACCATCGGGTTCAGAACAGCTATCCCAAGCGACATCAGTAGGACGATATAAACGGCGGGGATTGACTACAGAAACAATCCGCACACCCACTCCTTGGACTTCTAGATAGGCGGCGGCTTCAAATACTGGCAGCAGTACCATATCTCCAACTATGGCAAAGACTACGGTTTTACTACCATTGATTTCGTGTAAGGTGATCGCCCCCGATTGGGTAAAGCTGTTAGTATTCCCCTAGATTTAGGTGAACGCGCTTCCGAGTGGATAATGTGACAACTACTGACGCTGCTAGATACAAGATAGAGCTGGCTTCCAAGACAATCGTGCGCTGTCTCGCGCGGAGAATCTGGGCTTTAAGAACGGGTTGACCATTTTCGCCCGATTTTTAATTAGGAGCGTGTCAATGCCTAAGGCATATTAGGAACAATGTGCCTTAGGCATTAATGTTCAAAATTTTTCAACAAAAACGCCTAAAATTAGCAGACATTTATCAACCCAAAATTTAACAAACCTTTAACAATTATCCAAGAATTAACAATTTTTGGTTTTAAATTCAATGCTTAGTGTTAGTACGTCAAAAAAGAGCGATCGCTCTTTTTTTGTCCGGTTATTAGATGAACTAGAGTACCCCTAGAGTCTGGCAATTCGCTCGAATCACGGATGGTTAATGCCAAAGAAGCAACTTGTAAGGACAAATCGCTCTCTAGTTTTTAACCGTATTTTCAGTGATGACAAGAGGCAGGTACGCTACATCCAAGAAATCATTTTTTGTCAACGTCGTAATTGGAGTTGTTGGACAATCAAGTCCGACTTATAACAGTTACCTGAAAACTCAACCTATTCTATTATGTGAACAGCCACTTGCCGCAGCCTTTAACTAAAGAAATTTGCAATTTGTCTAGTTTAAGAACCTGGATAGAATATTGGAATTATGGATAAGTTTATTGGTTATGTCCCAACTCATGTAGAACAGGACTATTGCTACTTTTCCTCTGCCTAGAGTGATGGAAGAGAGATAGTTTGAAAAGCTTGAATCAGTATCGACGTTTGTAAAGGTTACGAATTACTGCCACAAGTCAGTGAATTGATCATTTATGCTGATATAACTCGCTTGATGCTCAAACGCTTAACTCAACTTCGAGAAGAAAAATCATAATTTATTTGGAAACAAACTCTTATTGTGTCTGCACTGCTATCAAAAAACTCATAAAGGCAAGAGCGAAATTACTGAAACCAGTTAATCAGTTTTGGGTAAGGTATCCTCTAAGTTTTATAGCTGCTATTAACACAATCAAAGGTTGAATAACACCTGGTCTTAACGCCAACCTGTAGCTATTTTTATTAAGTTTGATTAAGTGAGTGAACATACTTAATTTTTTCTGCTTATTTGAACTTCATTTTATGAAACTACTGTTTAAATTTTCATGAAGTTTTCGGTTTCAAACCATGTATTTACTATTTTAAGCGCCTCAGTAAAATTTCTGTTGTAACACTAATCAAGCTAAGGCTAAATTTGATTTATATTTTAGTGATAAGGCTGTTGAAACTACATTCAATAAAAATAGTTTATTTTTGCTAGAGAGTGTTGGCACTCATAGTTTATCAACCTTACCAAATTTATCTATTACACGGCTTAAGTATTAAGTTATAGATTTTTTTTGCAGCAAACTTTTATCTTTGTTGTATTTAAAAATTCTAATTAGCACTGTTTGTATTTTTAACCAATTTAAGCATTAAAAGTTAGATAACTTACTTTATGGAGAACCTTAATCCTGTTTTGTCACTTTAGGCAGAGGAAAAATAGAAATCAGGGTGAGTCAGGAAAACAAAAATGGGAGAAGTAAGGTAATTGGCAATGGATTGAAGTTTAGTAAATCCTAAAGATAATTGGGGAATA
>JAHHHE010000073.1 GCA_019359535.1 Gloeocapsa sp. UFS-A4-WI-NPMV-4B04 | reverse complement strand
CTTGCGATTATTGCTCCATGCACACAGAGTTTCTAAAGCTTGCCCGCTCGGAAATAGTTTGAACTCTTCCTGCATCAGTACCCTTCATGTTCACCCTTATCCTCATTCTATCTACAACTGTAGTGCACCACTACATCTTTAGGTTGATGAATTTGCCTAGAAAAATTTAGAAAATATTATGTACAGAGAAAAATATTTTTGTAGTTTGTAGGATTTGGTCTTACATTACAGAAGGAGAAATATTATGGTCGTAAGTGAGCAAAAACACGCTTTTGGAGTATTTGCTAGTCATCAAAATGCGGAGCAAGCACTCAACGAGCTGAAAACTTCTGGCTTTTCTATGGACAAAGTTTCCCTAATTGCCAAGCAGATAGAACAGGATGAGCAGCTTGCAGGTACTCAGGTAAGTGATCACATCGGCAATCAAGATATACAGTCTCCAGCAGGGGTAGTCGCGGACGCTCTTACAGGGAGTTTCTGGGGTACAGTCTTAGTTGGGCTTGGAAGTCTGGCAATTCCAGGCATCGGGCCTGTGATAGCAGCAGGTAGTCTTGGTTTGGGGCTAGTTACTAGCGCGGCAGGTATTGGTATTGGGGCATTAGCAAGCGGTAGCTTAATCAAGGAACTGGCTAACTTAGGCATCCCTGAAGAACAAGCTAGAGCTTATAGTGATCAGCTGCTTCGGGGTAATTATTTAGTCATTTTAGAAGGTACAGACGGCGAGATTAGCCGTGCTGAAGCAATTTTTAGTAATCAAGGTATTCACGATTGGAGTATTTATAATCTCTCACAGGCTTAAAATATTTCTTGTACTAATACCTACATGGCACTAAGCCTTCATGAACGAACTATCATGAACTGTGTTCACCACGGATATTAATCTATGTTTCAAGTTAACTGTAGACTTTAAGGTGTGTGAGGAACGTTACAGAAAAAGCTCTTGGGGTCGAAACACGGCAAGACTCCCTTGAGCTTTTTTCACAGTCATGGATAGTAAGTGCATAATGTGTGAATATTCTCTTACAATTGTCTAGCGTTCGTATTCAACTACGTTTATTCCTAATAGTGCCAAACTCCCAAAATTCTACCGATATATCCAATCCTACCGTTGCCAAACTCCTAGAAGTTGATACCGAACTAGCGACACAAGAGACTGAGTTGAGCGCTCAACTGCAATCGATTCAGGAGAAGCGCCTCAGTCTCAAAACTGTTATAGACCTATTTGCCCCTACAGATACCGCCACTGCAACACCGATAGCAACACTACCTGAAACACCAGTTGCTGAAGCAGAGGCTAAGGTTGCCGACGAGCAGACTGAACAACCTACCGTCGAAGATGTGGTAGAACCAGAACTAGACACTTCAAAGACAGATACTACTGCTGATGCTGAAGCTCCAGCAGTGCCAGCTACTCAAAAGCGGCAAATAAAAAAGAATTCAGCCCCTACTAGCAAAAAGCCGAATGCTAAATCTAAATCCCAGAATCCAAGCAAGGAGCTAGAAACCTGGTCTGACTATCTACGAGATGAGTTCAGCGACGCTACTTTATCTCAAGCCGTATCTGAAGTTATGCAACGGCAACCAGAGCAGGTACTAGAGACTACGGCGATAGTAGATGCCATATTTGTGGATGAAATACCACCACAGGTAAGAAGCAAGGCGCGTGAGCGGGTTTCAAATGTCCTCTCGGTGGGTGTGAAGAAGGAAAAATGGTATCGAGGTGAAGTAGGCAGCTATAGTATGTCCAAAGCAGCAGTTGAGGACTCGGCAGCATAGTTGTTGGGCATCTCACCTGGATTTTTGCCATCTGGTGGGGAATGATCGCTTGTCCTAAGCCAGATGGGATTTGCCACAATATGCTTGATGCTCCTCATTTCAGTTTTTTTGTTACGATCATTGTTGTACTCCGCTCTAAAGCATAATCAATAATCAGAGCCGACTCACTAGCACTTAAACCCACTGACAGATGACTAAGATTGAGTAGCTATCTCAACTGTACCTTAGCTACTACCAGAAGAAATAGCGATACTACCTTCCCTAAGCAAGATGAAGCCAGAAACCTAGTCAAACTAAGGTTAATAAATGCTGCAAATTGCACGCTCTCACCGGAGGATTTACTAGGACACCAAAAGCTAGGGAAGTAGCTGTTTTTCAGACCTTTAGCAGTAGATGTATTGTACTCAAGCAATGACCATGCATGACAAGATATGCACTCAAGCCCAAATCTGGGGATTCATATGTGAGTGTGATGCTCAAGGCAAGGGCCAGATTTTCCCTCAAAAGACTACTGAAAGATGGAAAATGCAGTTAGCTGAGGACAGGTGGTTGCTAATAGTTGGTGATGTCCCTCAGATTCTTTTTCAGTCAGTGGGAGCCCTAGTATTTTTAGAGCGTCGTCTCCAAGGGCAAAAACATTGACACCGCCTGCGCCTTCTTATTAATTAATTTCAGTAGCTTTACACCGAGTAGCTCAATCAAATGATAAAACGCCTCTAGAAATGACTTTTAGAGGCGTGAAGCGCGGTTAATTTATGAGTGTTTAGTATAGTTATTGCCCGTATATATACATAGTTTAAGCAAGTGCATTCTGCTTTTAGGTGAAGAACATATAAAGATAGGGTTGAGTTCAATGAAGAGAGGATTAACTCCTCCGAAATTCAAGGTAGGTATAGGGCAGAACTATCTGATGCTCGGACGTGGAAATAGGTGTTCATTTTGATGTAGCAGTGTGAACACTTTCTTCTGGTGTATGGCAAGAACGGTATTGAGGCGGCACGCACCTGCCGTCGCTGTCGTAGTAGCTATCAACATCAACATCTGTCCAACCAGGACCATCAATAACATTTGTAGAACTCCGTAAGCCTGTGATAACTGCAAACAAATTCATGTTTCTTCCACTTCAGGTATAGCGACCCCTTTATATTGGCTTTTGAAATTACAGATTTGGTTTAGAGACAATGAAGAATTGCATGAAGATTTGGCGCTCACCATTCACATCACTCCTGATGATGTTTACTTATTCAAATCTTCACATTAATTTCAGTAATTTCTCCAGTTAAGGATTAGCAGAATATAACTTACCTTTGGTTTAGAGCAATAAGGAACGTTCTCTCCTGTGTAACTCATGATTTCAACCCAAGTCTTTAACCAGTTTTTCCTAACAATTTTTGCCGTAATGCATTCTCTTCAGTACAACGTGCAAGAGTGGATTCGTAAAGAAATTGTTGATGATGACCCCTACGAGCAAGAAATGTTCTTTCCTAAAAACAACAGGATCTAATCATTTTGGTAGTGTGGCGGTGGCTGACTAATATTTTAGATTTCTTAAAGATTCGGTTTTAAAACTTCTATGCCAAAACGCCTCTAGAGGATTATCTCTAAAGACGTTACAGCATTTAATTTATAAGAGTTTGGTATAGTTATTGCCCGTATATATACATACTTTAATTAGTGAATTTTGTTTTCAGGTGAAGAACATATGAATATCAGCTTGAGTTCAATGAAGAAAGTGTGAATCTAACTTTTTCGGTAAGATTACGCCTACTTGCAGGAATATCAAGTTTTTGCTCAAAGGACTAAACCGGATTGCAGCAATTTTTCGACCACAAAAGGCATAAGAACGCAAAAGCTAGAGTAAAAGAGGCTATTAAATCAGAGTTTAATCATCGCTGTGCCTACTGTGGTTCCAAGTCTAAACGACTAACCCTAGACCATGTGCTAGCTTCTTCAAAAGGAGGTATCAATTCATGGCTCAACCTAGTTCCAGCCTGTGCAAAATGCAACAGTAGCAAAGGTTCTAAAAATCTAACTGACTGGTACACAGTCTCGCTGCCAAGTTACTCCGAAGAGCGATTACAGCGGATTTTAAACAGATATAGCGTCAATTCGGGGGCGTTTCCGCCAAATTGCGCGAAGGGATTTGCGTCGCTTGTGTGAGCGCTATCCTCATCAAAACCCAATCACAGCAACAGCCTTACGCCGCTGCTCTAGGGTCACTTCCAGATCCCGCGCTGTAAAGTCCCTAAATCGTTGTGTCCCGATATTTCCTGAATAACACGCAAGGGGATACCAGCGCTCTTTCATCATTGTTAGGGCAGTGCGTCTAAACGAGTGAGTGCTAACCCCCTCCAACTTAACCCGCTTACAGGCATCTCGGAGAATCTTATCTGCCATAAACTGGATTAGAGATTAAGATGCCGTCTTGATTGTCAAGGGGGTAACAATTTTACCTGGAGTGCGACTCTGACATACTTGGCGATGCAACCTGAATCATTGACAATCTCCTGGCTGAAGCCGAGGAGATTCTTCTCTCTACGAGACGACTTGCTCTAGTAGATTTTCATCAACTAAAGTAGTGGTCGTTTCTCCAGAAGCGTTTATGGAATCGAGTCCCAAAGTTCCGACGTGCCCCGTCCTACCTATTGCCCTAGTTAGTATGTTCACTGCTGCGTTTTCGTCTCTATCTAAAACACATCCACACTGACAAACATGAGTGCGAGTAGACAAAGACTTTTTCACAATCATGCCGCAATCTGAGCATTCAGCTGAAGTATATGCTGGATTTACTGCAATAGTAATTCGCCCAAATACTTTGCCAAAATACTCTAACCACAATCTAAATTGATACCACCCAGCGTCATTAATTGATTTAGCTAGACAGTGATTCTTGACTAAGTTCTTAATTCTCAAATCTTCGTAAGCTATCAAGTCGCTAGACTGAATTACGCATCTTGCAAGTTTAATTGCAAAATCTTTGCGTTGCCTACTTATTTTGAGATGAACTTTACCTAATTTAACTCTAGCTTTATTTCTATTGCTAGAACGTTTGATTTTACGCGAAACAAGCTTTTGCGCTCGTTTCATCTTAATTTCACCCAAGCGATAGAAACGTGGGTTTTGAATCTTATGTCCGTTTGAATCGGTACAAAAAGACTCAAGACCGACATCTAAACCTAGTGTGTTGCCTGTTGCTGTTGACACTTCTGTACGCTCAACCGAAATAGCAAATTGAGCATAGTAGCCGTCTGCGCGTCTTACTAATCGTACTCGTTTAATTTGTTCTAGCTGATAGAAATTTAAGTCTCTAGCGCCACATAGCTTCAATTTACCAATCCCGTTTTTATCGGTCATGGTAATTGCTTTACGATTTTCAGCTAACTTCCATCCTGTAGTTTTGTACTCTACAGAACGATTATTTTTTTGAAACTTCGGATATCCTTTTAATCCCGCCCTGTTCTTTTTACAATTATCATAGAATCGACTAATTGCACTCCATGCGCGTTCAGCACTAGACTGCCTTGCCATTGAATTGAGTTTGTCAGCAAAACTAAACTCCGAAGCTAATACAGCACTATATTTATTGAGGTCATATTTCGACACTTTCTCGTTGTCTATCCAGAACCTTAAACATTTGTTCCGAATGAACTGAGCGGTACGAATCGCCTCATCAATAGCACTGTACTGAATAGATTTAGCTTTAACTTTAAACTCGAATATTAGCATATTCTTATGCTAATATATTCAGCTTAAGTTAACTACAAGTTATGATATATTCAAGGTGATCACTGAGCTTGCCGAAGTGCAGATAAAAATCTGCGACTAGCTTTCATCCCCGCAATAAATTGACGGGGGTTTCAGCATCTTTCTTATAAAGTCAAGTTGAGTACCAGTTATTAATAGTATATTGCTGTGAATAATTAAACACTTCTAGATAAAGATTTAGCAATCAAAGCTTCTGCTACTTCTTGGTCTACAGGTTGGGAAAATAAATAGCCTTGACCATACTTGCATTGTAACGCCCTAAGTTGAGCTAGTTGCTCCGCCGTTTCTAATCCTTCTGCTATTACATTTATATTTAGATTGCGGGCTAATGTTATGAGCGCCCGAACAATCTCTAAGTCCTTGCCATTAACATCCATTCTGCTAATAAAAGAACGGTCAATTTTCAATAAATCAAAAGGAAAGCGGTGCAGATAACTTAAAGATGAATAACCTGTGCCAAAGTCGTCCATGTGTAATTCACAACCTAAATCCTTTAGTTGCAATAGCATTACTGTTGCAGCTTCAGGATTTTCCATAATGACGCTTTCGGTGATTTCTAGCTTCAAATACCGTGAATCCAAACCAGTTTCTTGTAAAATTTGACTGATTTGTGTAACTAGGTCAGCTTGTAAAAACTGTTTGTTGGAAAGATTCACGCTAATTGTCAAAGAGTTCTCAGGAAATTGTAACTGCCACGCACGCAGCTGGCGGCACGCCTCGCGGAGCACCCAATAGCCAACAGGGATAATTACTCCAGTTTCTTCCGCTATTGAGATGAAATCCTTTGGGAGGATTAGTCCCCTGTCTGGATGCTGCCAGCGAACAAGTGCTTCAAAACCAGTAATTTTGCCCGTTTCCAAAAACACAATAGGCTGATACTGAATTCGCAACTCAAGACGTTCAACTGCGCGCTGTAGGCTATTCTCTAACTGCAATAATGTTAATACGTGATCGTGCATAGCCGAGTTAAACACTTCATAGCGCGCCTTACCAAGTGTCTTGGCTCTATACATTGCTGTGTCAGCATCGCGTAGGAGGTCTTCTGGACGCTCGTAATCTATTGTATTTAGAGCGATGCCTACACTTATACTGGTGAATACCTCTTGTCCATTTAGCTTGAAAGGCAATTTTAACTGCTCTTGAATTCGCCCTACTACGCCAATTGCATCGTTGACATCCTGAAGATTTTTGAGCAGGATTGCAAATTCGTCTCCTCCGAAACGAGCAACCGTATCTTTAGGTCGCAGGCAACTTTCCAGACATCTGGCAATTGCTACAAGTAGTTGGTCTCCAACCATGTGTCCCAAACTGTCGTTGACTAACTTGAAGCGATCCAAATCGATGAAGAGCACAGCAAACAAATAGTTTTTGCGCCGTTTTTTAAGCTTGAGCGCACGTGCTAATCGCTCCATAAATAGAACCCGATTTGGTAGGTTCGTCAACCGATCATGAAAGGCATTGTGCCGCAGTATCTCTTCCGACTGCTTACGGTGGGCAATAGAGTGTTTCAGGACTTTTAGATTACGCCGTAACTCTAATTGAGTCATTACTTGAAGAGCCACAATGCGTAAAGCTTTTTGCTGTTCATTGCTTAGGTCGCGTGGCTCATGGTCAAGCACGCATAAAGTACCCAGTGCTAACCCATCTGGGTTAATTAACGGTACACCAGCATAAAACCGGATGTGAGGGTCACGAATGACAAAGGGGTTGGTTGCAAACCGCTCATCAGTTAAAGTATCTCGGACAATCAATAATTCATTTTGCAGAATGGCATAGGCACAAAAAGTAATATCGCGGGGTTCTTCCTGTGCAACGAATCCTATTTTTGATTTGAACCATTGCCGGTTGCTATCAGTCAGACCAATTGCCGCAATTGGAGTTTGGCAGATGTAAGCAGCTAAACCAGTCAAATCGTCAAAAGAATCTTCAGGAGCAGTATCAAGGACTTGGTAGTGAAGGAGAGCCTCTGCCCGTTTAGATTCAACTTCAGGTATGTCCACTGGTGGTATAAGCTTAAATCGCTTCTCAGAATCTAGTAAACTTAATGTATATACTACAGTATCTAGATAATAAGAACTGCTATCTACAAAAACTTTAGTCATTCATATTAACCTAAAACAACCATATTAGTCTTGAGTATTTTAACAAAGAGAAAATAGCCTTAACCCAGAGATTGGTAGATTTTAAGCTAATAATTTTATTCAAGTCAATGAGAAATATTTCGCTATACGTAAAGCCCTAGATAGTTTGAGTATTATGGTGAGCTATCATTCCTTTAAGAAGATGTTCGTGATTATTTTGTTGCCCACCAGTTGTCAAGATAATTTTATCTTCTAACTCCTTCAAAATCATTTGAGTTAAGTATTTGGAAGCTACCCCAAAATGAAGGGCTCGGATATTTCTAAGTTGACGTACACAGTTATTATAAGAGGCAATAGCGCTTTGGTAATTTTTATTATTAACATCAATAGAAAAATCTTGATCACCGATTCTAAATTCTGTTAAAAACGTTCTAAGCTTTGGACTATTTTCAATAGCATTTATAATATTGATTTGATGAGAAGGCATATACAAACGAGCATCTACTTGATTAATATATGCTTGATGCTTAATATCTAAAAAGGCATCTACACATTGGAATACTGAATACTGGAAGCCACTTGGTCCATAAAAGAACTGTCCTTGGTTATTATATGCTTTTACTCCTTCATAAACTACACCGTTAGGAAACATATCTTTATTATTCCAGCCTACAGAAAAACCTCTTACTTTATTAAACCAATCTTGTTTATTTATTGTTGAAAAAACTTGGGCGAGATTTGTTTTTATTTCCTGTAAAGCTCTTTCAATAATGTCTAAATGCTCTTGAATATATAATAAAAATAAGTCATTAACAAAACTAATTTCTTTTAAAGCTTTTTGAATCTTCAGCATAGCTTGGATTGCCGGCTCACCTTTCAAAGTCATAACAAAGTAGATCAGATAGAAATACTTTTCTGCATCATTTTTAATAAATCCATTCAGAATATCAAGATTGCCTATATTTACTTCTTCATTTAAATTATTCTGCTTCCAGTTATAATCAAACAAATCCGAGTTTGTTAATACTGGAGGGCGAGCCAATATTTCAGATAGTTGGTAAAGAGGTACTGAGATTTGTTCAGGAATAAAATACTCAGGTCGGTCTGACATTCCTGAAACGTAAGGAAGCCATACCCAAGTATGTGCAAAAATTCCTAATAAAAGTATTGCTCGACACCTTTCTTTTTCAGTTTTAAGGTTATTTATCTCATACTTAGGTAGATTTTCAAGCAGTTTTCTTGCATCAAAATACCTACTTACTTTATCAGGAGATTTTTCATCGATAATTTGGGAAATTAGTTTAGGCAGAAGATCAGCAGTGTTTTCCCAATATATATACTGGTGTGGCAATCGCTCAAGAGGATTTTCTTGATGAAGAAGACTTTGCTTAGTTATAACAACTTTGTTAAGCAAATTAAAATTCTCACTACAAACGTTAAAATTGGGGTTTGTCAAACTAGAAGGGTTAGAAGAAATCATAAGGTAAATTATGAACGTAAACGCTCTAATTCAAGTTTGAATTGTTCAAGCTCCAGTTATTTTAATAACACTACGCCCAATTAAAAATGATTTAATTTTAATAGGAGTTTTGCTAGCCCAACAAGGGTAATTTTACTGAGAATAGACATAACTTCTGAAACAGTGAATAAAGCAGTTTTTTGGTCAGCGTTGCGGGTCTGTTCTGACACCAGATACGAACTAAGGAGCATCATCCAATCACCTTTGATAACCTTTTGGTGGTAGTATTCCTACCCCACTTAAGTTGAAGGAGGAACTCCACGTTAGAAGTTGAGAGAAAAGATCGCACTCTGCTTTTGTTCATCCGTCACGTCCAGGTAACGGGCTAAAGCGGCTAAGGTGCGATGCCCAGATATGGATTGAATGTGTCTCATTGGCACACCTGCATTGTGCATTTGGGTCAGAGCAGTACGCCTGAAGCTGTGGGTACTGACCCCCTCCAGTCCTACACGCTCACAGGCATCTCGAAGAATTTTGTCAGCGCTGGCTTTGTGAATATGTCCTCGCCCATGCCGACCAGGAAATAGATGTTCCTTTTTAATATCTGGCTGGTAGGCTTCCAGATAGCCCCTGAGTTTAGGGTGAATCTGGATTTCTCTGGTGTCTTGCTTGCCTTTGGTGTTGATACTGCGGATCAGAATCTTGTTTCTAATCCCCTTAATTCCCATCACATCAGTTGTGAGCAGGGTACAAGATTCATTGATCCGACACGCTGTATAGAGACAGACTCCGAACAAAGCGTGATCGCGTGGTGTAATCAGTCCCTCAGTAAATAGCAGGTTTATCTGTTCAGCTGACAATCGCTCCGATTGCCCATAGCGATCGCTTTTCACGGTAGTCTATTAATTAATCCTAAATTTTGATATCAACGTATTTTGGATTATACGGTCAAAGTGCGAAATGATAGCCTAAAGCCTGAAACACTAGAGGTTACGTTGCCCTTTTCGCCGCTGACACCCCACTCAGCCACACTTAAGCTTTACTTATCAATGCTTGCCACCCCCGACTGACGAGAGAATCAGGGTTGCAGCCATGTTTGATGATTTTTGCTTATGCTTGCTTCCGTTTAACCGATTTCAGCTATAATCTGCTCTCCATGATTCAATGGTGAGAGCAGAGTGAACCGTGATGCAGGAGTTACCGATGGTCGAGGCTAGGGTTCCTCTGGACTGGCAGCAACTTTTACAAGCATTACGTTAGGCTAAATTCAGCCTGGTAACAGCGCTTCGTCTCACAGTGCGTGAACTATGTCAGAAACTATTACTGCTGTCTACTCTAACGGGGTGCTGCGCCCCCAAAATCCTTTGTCCCTGAAAGATGGGCAAACTGTGATCCTTCAAGTTTTGACGGAAGAAACAGCTAGTGAAGCTGAACAGATAATTCAATCCCTAGTGGCTGCGGGACTGGTCACTCCTCCCCCCCGTCGCGGTGATGTTGAGTCAGTCTCCGAAGAAGCTCGTCGGGAACTGGCACAAAGGCTTGGTCAATGTCCTGGCAAGCCCCTATCAGAAATCATCATTGAAGAACGGGGTCCAATTTGACTGCCTACTTCCTGGATAGCAGCGCCCTAGTCAAACGCTACGTTTCGGAAACAGGTAGTGCTTGGGTTCAGCAGATTACAGCTCCCCAGACGGGCAACTTATTGTTCATTGCCCGAATTACTTGGGTAGAAGTCATAAGCGCTTTCGCCCGTAGGCAGAGGGAAGGTAGTTTAACGAGTGCTGACTTTGCCCAGGTAATTCATGAGTTTCGCTCTGACTTAAATACTCAATACCAAGTCATTGAACTCGATGCCACACTTGCAGAAAGGGCAGGTCAACTGGTCAATCAATACCCTCTACGCGCTTATGATGCGGTACAACTGGCATCAGTGCTACTCCTTCAACCCGCTTTCGCTACTACGCAATCGACTCAATTAATTTTTCTCACAGCTGACGACCGCCTGAGCGCTATTGCGATAGCTCTTGGGTTGCTAACCGATAATCCCAATCATCATCCCTGATCTGGGTGCAGGTAGTCGTACTCTGCTGCTCAAGCATTTCCCACCCCGCTTGCCGACAGAATCAGGGAATGACAGCTTCGCTACTCTTACGCCTATAGGTATGACGCTGATCCAGTACCGCTTCGACCTTCAACTAGACGGTCTAGTTCCAGTTGCATCTGGTTACAGACTTTTTCATAGCAAGCATCCACGTAGTCGCGATCTTTAGCAGCAGCGCGACCATAACGCTCAAACACAATCGGTGCACAAATCCGAGTGTGAATCGCTACAGGCAGAGGAATGTTTGGCAAGGGTCCAATTGCTAACCCCCAAGGTAGTCCTAAATAAATCGGAAATACCATAGGGTCGAAGCCAAATAACCACGGCATACCCCAATCATGGAGTTGCCGAAGTTCCTTGTAGTAGTCAGCCAGAATGAGCAAGGTATCATGAGCACCCGAAGATATTGCGGGTACAATTGGTACTCTCTCCAAGAGCGCCAATTTAATGAACCCTTTACGCCCAGCAAAGTGAATGCGATGGCGCAAGGAGTGGGGTCGCCACAAATCTTCAGCCCCTCCGGGATAAACCAAGACAGCTGCACCTCGCCTGAGAGCGGCAATCGCCATTTTCGGATGGGCCATGACTGCCCCTAGCTTTACGGTTAGCTGAGAGTATATAGGCACCATCCAAACATTGGGATGCATCAGCCCGTAGACAGAGTGCTCTAGACCAAACTGGCGAAACCAATCCACCATAAACATCAGCATATCTGGGGCGAACATTCCCCCGTTATGGGAACCGACAATTAGCATACTCCCGTCAGTTGGTATGTGATGCCAGCCATCGGTTGTCACCCGAAAGTAGTGGCGGTAGAGCCATTCCCCCACTGATAGCAAAGATTGAATCACATGAGGATCTCGCTCTTCTAATGACCAACCATCGAACCGACTACGAGTAGTGCCTTCATTAGAGTTACTGCCCGTGAGCGCATCAAAATAACTAAACAATAAGTCCTCACTGCTCCAAATACTTTCATTGAACAAATGGCGAGTTGCCTCAAAGGAATTGAGCCAAAATCCGTGTTAAATAGTGCAAAAGAGTCTAAAACCCTGATTCTGTCGTGGCAACTAGAACCAAAACAAGCCATTACATATACCAGCTAAAACCCTGATAATGCAATGCTTTCTGAGCAAGAATTGCACTTTTTTACAAGGAGCTTGGCCCAATTTCAAAACTGCTCACCGTATGAAGGGCACAGTCTTGGGGGAGAAGTTGAGCAGGAAAGCAAGTTCCGAAACTTAGACCAAACGCTCTTTGTCAAAGATTATCAACATAGTCTTCCAGGTCGGTGCGCTTCACGCGGTAGCCCCTACCAATGATCTGCGCGGTGAGTGTGCCGTCTTTGATAGCAGCGCGTAGTCTAGAGCGAGAAAGTCCAGACAGGGCGCTGGCTTCAGCTAGGCTCAAGGTGAGTTTGTGATGAATAGGAACGCTCTTGCGGTCAATCTCCTGCTCCTCACGTATTGCCTTCAACACATCTGCTAGGTGGTCTAATTCCTCCATCAGGTGGAGTGGTTGTGAAACCTCGACAAACTTCGACAATGCCGTTTCATTTCTGTCAGGATTTGTCGGGGTTTGATCAACCGCAGGCTTATAGGTCGTAGTCTCCTGCGCTGCTTTAAACGCTTGTAACTCCTCAGAGTCGTAAACCAAGACCGAGCGAGTTTTGCCCTTTTCGTACCTGGAGCCGATCTTTCCCTCCTGGGTGTAGCGCTCCAGCGTTCGCACATTGACACCCAGGAACTCTGCCGCAAGTTGTTTAGTAAGCATTCCTTCAAAACCTCGACAAACTGCGACAACTCCGACAAGTAAGTCGCGGAGTTTGTCGTAGTTTACTTCTGATGACTAATTCCGACAAACCCTGACAAGAGCGACAAAGCCTCTGTCAAGGTTTGTCGTGGTTTCCCGACTGCCCAAACTCCGACAAACCTCGCCACCAGAAGAACCTTGTCGATTGGACTCTTGACAAATTTGACAAGGCGTTGACTGTAGTGTCAAGAGTCCAATGAGTAACTTGAGAGAGATTTTTGCTCGTCCGCTACAACTCCCCCTTGTGAGTGGACGACCAGCCAAACAACGAGCGCAAACGTTGCGAGGGATTGAATTTGAAGACGCAGCTTTCTCGCTCCCTTCGGACATAAAAAGTGCCAAAGTTCCGTAGGGAAACACTCTCTCCCTGTTTCAGGGACGAATAGATTTCTTCTAAGGTGGCATCGACGATCTCCTCAACAGTGCCTGTCCCTTTGACCACCCTTTGGGACACGCGCCGTACCAGTTCCTTCTTGTCGATAGACATTTATAATAGTTGAAATCGCCCAATAGTTATTGCTTCGTTCATTGAGTCTGCCGCAAGTTGTTTAGTGAGCATTCCTTCAAAACATCGATCAACTCCGCTCGTAGCGACAGAGCTAGTAGCGATGTTTGTCGCGGTTCTATTCAGCCCTTATACAGTTTTCCCGTTTGAGTGTTGTGACTCTTATTAAGCTCTCTTAGCTAAAAATGTAGAATCATCTCCATCATGAATCCTAAATTCCCCCTCTAAGATATTTGGCTCAGTGAATCTGACCCAACCACTACCAGAAGCGGGGTCACATTCATCGTTTCCAGACCAAGTAAATTCAAATCTCTTTTTTCCTTCCAGATCTACATCATCAACAACTCTGCCGCTCAGTCCCCCCGCAACTAGACCGAATTGAAAATCTCCCCGATTGTTTGATTCGATTTCAATGTAAGCTTGAACCTCCATGTTGAAATAGTCCTCATCCCACATTCCCATTTCATAAATATGCCAAGTCCCTATAAAATCCATATCTGTTGAGCTAAAAATTGCTTGAGTGTAATATTAAAAGTTTAAGAGCAACCCTCGTAATTCTAATCACGAATAGTTGTATGGATTCGGGCGGTTTGAGAGGAGTGCTGCCTGGTACAGATTTCTCGGATGGATAAGGTAACTCTACATCGGGTGTCGGGCTGCTCCTAACTGATTCATCATTCGCGTCCTTAGACATCTATGTTGGAACTAATCAGCAATCGAGACTAATAGTTAGAGGTGCTGCCATGCCAAAAATTTTTACAGGCAAAGTTGTCATTCCTGGCGATCAATTCGATGATTATTTGCAAGCGCTAGAAGCAGCTACGGAAGCCAGAGCGCCATTTAGACAGTACATGAATGCTCTTAACGCCGAGTTTGCTTCTTACTTAGCAGCGAAATACGTCAAGAAGACGGTGAGGAAGCACACTAGCATCGTAGATATGTTCATTGAATTTATCTGCGGACACACAGATGTGGAGCAGCTCGAAGAAATTACGCGGGGCATGGTGAATAGCCATTTTCGCAGCTGGTATAAAAAAAAGGTTTGGGATGAAGCCACTGACAATGACTTACGAGTGGCATTGAGAAAGTTTTTCCAGTTCCTTGCCACTGAAAAAGGCATAACTAACCAGAAAGCAATGGATGCTCTGAAGTAGAAGGAGCGTCGCTACTTTTACCTCACCACAGCGCAGTGCAGAGCAATCGCAATTACTCTGCACCAATCAAAAACTAACAGGCTCAAATCCTCTCAGCGTAGAAGTTAGGGGCTAATTAGCCCCTAATATCACCATAAGCACTTTTCCACCCCCACTTAAGACTTTTAAGGTTTTCCCATCTCTGCACTCTTAACACTTTTTAATGTCGTGTCCTATTTTGTGCTGATCTCGACATAACCCCGATTTAAACTTTCCGGCTTGTGCTAATATCAATTGCGTAACTATAATTTGAGCATGGCAAGGAAGGGAGGAAAGCGTAGCAAAGGAGAACCCGCGTTTTACGACGAGATGAAGCGGCGGGTTAATATCGCTCTGACACCTACAGGAGTCAACGGCCTAGAAAACCTGGCTGAAGCGTGGGGTTTGTCCAAGTCCGAACTGGTGGAGCAGATTGGACGCGGCATTATTCCACTGCCTAGCCCCCAGCAGGTCGAACGGCTAGGGGAATTGTCAATTACCCAGCCGCCCGACTCTGTGAGCAACTCAATGGGCGAGGGAGGTACAAAGGGCGAAAAGCAAAAGGAGAACAAGCAGCGCAGCTTACTCAGCTAAGTGCGGAGATAGAAGCGCTCTTAGAGCCGCTTGATATTGAAAAAACTGAATAGGTTGCCACGGGTCAGGAATTTTTTCCCGACTCAGACGGTGTGAAAGTTTGGCGACTGATCACCGGACTGAGTTATATGCGACAGAGGCTAACCCGTAGCTCTTTAATTTTACTTAATACCACTGAACATTGTTGAACAAGATTGAACAAATTTTGCCCAAGCTGTGACAGTTGAGTATTAAGCCTAACCCAAAAAGTCTCTGTCGCTCACCACACAACCGACGGAGGCTTTATGAGTACGGGATTAGAAACAACTAAAGTTCAAGGTGTTGCTACCAAGACCCTCAACGCAGGGCACTACTCTGAATGCATAGAGAGACGGGGCTTGGAGATCCAGTGGATCTTAGCTAACTGCCGTTCAGTCACAGCTAGCGTTGCCACCCAATACTTGGGGTACAAAGCTTTATCAGACGGCATCTGGCTCAAGGGCTGCAACCACCAAAGCCAGTTCAAGCCAGATAAACCTTGGAAGAAAGAGGGCGACAAGAAAGCAGCCAAGTACCGTTCCCCGTTGGGTGAATACGATGCCATGCTGCCCACGCATCCAACTGATCCTTATTACTGGGATGACATCGAGGCACTTAAAGCTAAGGCACACAAGATTGATGGGCATCCCTGCTTGCTGGTGACTGAGGGATTTTTTAAGGCAATCATGGCTTGTTTTATCGGCATTCCTACCATTGCCTTGTTAGGTGTTGAGATGGGGCTGACAGCTTCATTTGCTGATCCACAAGGCAAGCGCTATTTAGTAGCGACTTTAGAGCGCTACGCTCGTGCTGGGTTTGGATTTATTATTGTGTTTGATGCCGACTGTGCCACAAATAACGGTGTAAATTTGGCGCAGTATAAACTAGCCCACCAGCTTAAACTGTTCAAAGCTCCGGTTTACAATGCAACGGGACTTTGGACAGTGGCAGAGGGTAAAGGGATGGATGACTACATCCAAAACAATAGCGGAGATTGCTTTAAGCGTGAGGTTTTGGGCAATGTTGTTGATATCGAGTCTTGGGAAAAACAGTTTACCAAGTCAGACGATAGTTCTAGGGGAAGCAGCAAGAAGAAATCTGATAGACCAGTACCGCGATTGACCGCGCTTTTAATTGCCGAGCGCTACAAAAACGAGTGGGCATACCATAATGAACAGCAGACTTGGCGGCGGTTCAACGGTAAGGTTTGGGAAGCGGTACACCATAAAGTATTTGGGCAAATAATCTTCAACGAAGTCGAATCGCTGGGGATTGAGTATCAAAGCGACAGTTTTATCGAAAATGTCATCAAGACCCTGGAGCGCAAGCTGTTAGTACCAGAGTGGGTAACGTTCGACCGGGCAAAGTGGATTGCATTCAATAATGGTGTTTTGGAAGTTGAAACAGGTTTCCTCCACACTTATTCACCCGGATTCCGCTTCACTTCTAACCTCAAGCGCGACTACACACCGTTGAACGTTATCGACCCGAACACGGTACTACTGGATCAGTTACGCATACACGCTCCTGAGTGTTATTCCTGGTTCATGCAGGTACAAGATGGCGACCCGCTCAAAGTCTTGAAACTACTCGCCATTATCAACGGGGTGATTAAGTTTAGGTTTTCTGAGTTGCAAATGTTTGTGCAACTATATGGTGTACCAGGAACAGGGAAAAGCACTTTCGCTCGTATTCTTCAAGGCATTGTCGGCAAAGGAAACTACCAGGGGTCAAGGCTGTCCAAGCTCAACGACGACAACGAGATCGCCAAAATTATTGATAGCCAGTTAGTCATCTGCCCAGACGAGAAAAAACAAGTCGGCGACTTCAGCGGTCTTCTGTCCCTAACTGGCGGAGATCCAATTTCGTACCGCAAGATTTATCAAGAAGCTACTACAGGCTTTTTCTACGGGACAGTGCTACTGATCTCCAACGTGGCATTATTCGCTGGTGATACGTCGGGAATTGACCGTAGGCTGTGCCTAGCAACTTTTGATCACCCCATCCCTGCTTCAATGCGCTCCACGAGCATTGAGCAGCGCATTGAAAGTGAACTGTCACCTCTGACGGCTCTAGCTCTAGCGATGCCAGAGCAGATGGTAACGGACTTGATTAAAGGCACAGGCAATGCTGATATTCCCGACTTCAAGCGCTCCAAGTGGTTGCACAAAACAATCAACGACTCGGCGGCTTTGTTTGTGGAAGAACGGCTGATCTATGATCCAAAGGCTGAAATTATGCTCGGCGGGAAGAGCGGCGACATTCACAGCACTGCGTATGGCGCTTATATGGCGTTCGTTGAAGAGAATAACTCAAAAAGCTACTTTAGCACCAACAACTTCCGCGAGCATTTGGTTGAAGTGTGCCGCGAAGCTGGTTGGAGCTTAGTGCAAGCGAAACGGATGAATAACGGCTGGAAGCTATGCGGGATAAGGTTACGTTGCACCGGAGTTGATGATGCTATCCCACGAGTTGCTGAATCATTTGAGCTAAAAGAGTGTAGGGCGTGTAACCCCAGTTACGGTTTGAGTGTAGGGCTACAACCCTTTGCCAGTAAGGAAAGTGTAGGGTGTGTAGGCTTTGAGTCCAACAACGAACAAAAAAATCAACTCAAAGAATTTAGCCAGAATAATGACGAATTGGTAGAAGAAAAAACAAATAAAGATGGGCATAAACCCTACACGCCTACACAACCAAGATCTGACAAGGGTTTCAGCCTTACACTAGGCTCTACACACTCGGAACAGCCTACACCACCCGTATTAACACCCCAATCACCCCAACAATCCGAAATGGCATCGGCGACAACGCCAAGCGAGCTAGCGGCGATTATCCTGGGATGCAAAACTTGGGTGGCAGCAGTTTCAGCTCTGGACGCGGTAGCTACTGCTGTCGGGAAACAACGGCAGGATGTGTTTAGGTCTATCTTTAAACACATCCCCAACCTTGAAGATAGACAGCACCTAGTTAAACTACTGGCAGAGCACATCCGGCAATTCCCGCGTGACCACTGGGCTTACAACTGGCTACCGGATTCAAGCCGGAAACTCAAACAGAAAGCACTCGCACTCGCGGGCGGAGTTGAGAGAATGAAAGACGCACTTGGAGTGGAGGAAATTTAAGCCGATGGGTGAAGCAAAGCGACGCAAGCAGTTAGATTCAAACTGGGGGAAGCGTAGTTTGATTTCGGTAACCGTTAAAACCTGTAAAGAAGTGTTCCGTCCACGGACAAACGAGGGCGAATCGCTTCTGCACTGGGGAATCTTCAATTTCTACCGCACTGCGCTTGAAAACGATGTTCCAGGGATAACGATGCTCGATTGCTCAAAGGATGTAGGCACTGATAGTCTACCAGGGTTCACTAGGCTGCCTGTGTTTATGGGTAGCCGCTTCATCTCCCTAGATGAAATGGTAGATATTGAAATTCCTAAGCTTCCAATTGAACAGATAAGGCATCTGGCAGAAGAGACAAACTTTAGCGAAGCTCGAATCACCATGATTCGGTTCTCTATTGGTAGCGACGGTAGCGACTTGCTGGCTGTAGTTCCCGTCGCCGCAATTATGGAAGATTTGTCTGCCGTCAGCACGGGTTCGCCATGACCTCACCCCGCACGTTCCGCAGCGCATAGATAATGGCAGAACCCGCGCTAAGGAACGTGCTTTAGGTTGTTAGATTAGCGTGTGCTACCTGGTTTGAACAAGTCGCTAGATAAATTATCAGAACTACCGTCAACCGATTGGTGGTCGCTGAAGTGTGAGGTCGTTAACAGCGCGGGTGAATTTGGCCCTCAGCGCTACAGGCTTAATCCCCAGCTCGGTTTTTGTTCGGCTTGAGGCGGCTGTTTCGGCTGTTGCTGTGGCTCTAGATTAAACATATTCTTTAGCTCCTCATTCCAGTCATGTGCTTTTGGTGATCTGCGTATCGAATTAGGTAACTGTTCCATCATATGAAGCGCCATTGAATTACCTGGCTGATCATTGTCGTAAGCAATGACTACTGATGACGCTGGTAGCGTCCGTAAAAATTCCACAGGAACCTCACCTGCTCCATCTGTAGACAAATAAATCGTCTTCCTAGATTCGGTGCGGTCTAACACAGAAAATGACATCGCATCAATCGGAGATTCTACCAGTACCGCTCGTTGAATTGGGTCGCCTGATTGTCCTCCTTTTTGAAAGTGAAACCAGCCAGCATTTCGTTTAGAGCCAATTGCTAAACCTTTAAATGTGTTGTCGGTTCCGGCTGTGCCTCTAAGGGTTGCACCAGTGATTATCTCCTCATTCAAAGAGCGACGAATAAACACAGCATTTTGTTTGTCATCTGCATAAACTAATCCAGAGCTATGCAGATTATCTACCAGACTACTAGGTAGTCTTCGCTCACGGGTAAGATAGGCTTTTACAATCTGCCACTTGTCTACGTTCGGCGTTGGGGAAATGAATGGTTGAGGCTGTTCGGTTTGAATAATATCTCTTGTCTGATAGGTAACAGCGTCAATTGTTGCTCCTTCTCCCAAGCGGTCGTTTAACCACGCTATTGCCTGTTTAAAGTCACACTGATTTACGTGCATTACTAAGTCAATTGCACCTCCGCCACCCTTGAGGTGCTGCCAATCATAAAACTTACTGCTAGTGATGTTAATGATGTGGTTCTCATGTATCCACTTGTGCTTGTCTTTAGGGTCAGGGTCTAAGCCTAATTCGTATACAACTTGTTCTAGCGGTACATCCCGTACTTTGTTAGCTAAATCATCATATTTTTGATGCCACTCTTTTGCTGCTTCTGAGTGGGTGTAAGCTTCGGCTGCTGCTTTAGCTAGTCTTTGCTTTAGCTGCTGATTCTCCAGGGAAAGAGCTTTATTAGTTCGCTCCATCTCAACACTGTCTTTTATTGCCCGTTGGCGGTCTGCTAGTTGGCGTTGCATAGTCTGCATATCCAGCGAAGCATCGGGTGAAGCGTTGACAGCCGCGTAATACTTTCTAACTTCAGTGTGTTTGGCTCTGCTACCCTTGATGCCACGTTCCAACCCTAACGGAGCCATTGCTGCGGCAAAATCATCTTGCAGTTCGGACAGCCGATAGCGACTACCACCAAGTAAGGCTCTACAGTTAAGCTTCCCTTTCTCGTCCAGGGGAACCATATAGGCGTGAATGTGCGGGGTGGATTCGTCTATATGGAGTTCGGCTCTAACAATACGGTCGCCATATCTATTGAGCAGCCATTCACAAGCAGTATGCTGAAAGTCCTCTAGTTGCTGTTGTTCGTAGTGTCCGGCTCTACCTGGGTCATCGGGGCGGAAGTATTCGGGGCTGGCAGTTAGCAGAAACTCAACGGCGAGAACAGCATTCTTACGAATAGTCTGTTCGCCAATGCGCTGCCGCACTATAGTTTCTAGGTCTGGGGTGCTTGGGCTATCGGGTTCACCTATAATACGGATATACTGTTTCTCTGGGTCAGCATTGGGCGTGTCACGTTTGCGGCTAGTATGTAGAGCAGAGCGACCGACCGAGCCAGCTTTGAGTTTCTGAATCCGACAAATCCCGTATGCCATGCTTCTTTCTTTCCCAGTGGCTAGATTAAACTATGCCACACACGCGCAGACGGGAACTACCCCCGGAGGGCGAACAGAGCAATTTTGAGCGCAGCGACCCCTTTAGGGGCAAAATTGTGGAGTGAGTCCTGTATCTATGTCAATTACTCAAAGTCTAGCAGTAGCTCCGGGGGCTGTCACGAATTCAAGAGCTACTGGGAAAAAGAAAAGGGGACGTGACTGAAAAGAGTTGAATCAGGGTTGGAAAAAGTTTGAATAATTAGTGGAGAGATTTTACTACAATAACTGCTAGTTGTGGCACTATAGCAGTGGATTAGGAGTAGCGACGGTATAATGCACTATGGCAAGTTCTAAAACAGTACAGAAAATTCACATTGATAAACTGCAAGCAACGTTAGTTAAGCTAGAGCAGTTGGAACAGAAGCCTAAAGAAGAACTATCAGTGCGGGAGAGTATCTACTTTCTGCGAGATAAGCTTCGGTCAGCTATGAAGAAGGGATATAGTTATCAAGACCTGTCAGAAATACTTGCAGCACAAGAGATATTAATTTCGACGGCAACTTTAAAGCAATATTTAACAGAGAGTAGTAAAGAAGCGACTAAGAGTAGGCGCTCTGCTAAGTCAGGACAAGTAAAGCAAGTTGAGCAGAAAGAAGCTGAGAGAATAGTCACCAAGAAAACAGAAAGTAAGAATGGTGAGAATGAGTTAAAGCAAAAAGGAGAAGCAGAAAAGAGTGAGCTAGAAGAGAGTCAGGAGAAAAATCAAGTAGACAACGAGGTAGAAAGTTCAAATGAAAGTGAGGTAAACTTATTGGAGGAAAACAGAGAGCCAAAAGTAGGAGAAAGCCAGCAAGATACTAAAAAAAATGGAAGAGCCAAGCAGAAAAAACTAGGAAGTTCCTCTACAGATTTATCAAGTGAGTTTAACCAGTATTAGGTAAGGGTTATGGCGACAATTCATTTAGGAGATAGAGAAAAGGGTGGTGTAGGTAAGTCTTTAGTAGTAAGAACGAAGATTCAGTATCACCTAGATAAACAAAAGCCTTTCGTTGCCTTTGAAACAGATAGATCGAATCCTGATGTAGCTGGAGTATATAAAGGGCTATGTCAGTATGCTGTGTTAACTGAAAATGAAAAACAGGCAGATAGGGCAGATAGAATCTTCGAGATGGCAATGGAGAGACCAGTAATTGTAAATCTAGCAGCTCAATCTCATAGAGCGGTGTTTGACTGGATTGAGAGGAATCAGTTATTAGATTTAGGTAGTGAGCATGGAGTGAAGTTTTGTAAATGGTTTGTGTGTAGTGGAGGGTATGACAGTCTTAACTTGTTTACCCAGTCATTAACAAGCTATGACTCTAGAATGCAACATATTCTGGTGAGGAACTGGGGTATATGTGATGACTGGGAGCACGTTTATGAAGATGAGGCATTACAAAAGCTAATAAAAAAGTATAAAGTCAAGGTAATAGATTTTCCAAAATTTGCTTATAGAGAAAGGAATATTATTGACCGAAATAGA
This sequence comes from Gloeocapsa sp. UFS-A4-WI-NPMV-4B04, assembly GCA_019359535.1. Classification (GTDB taxonomy): domain Bacteria; phylum Cyanobacteriota; class Cyanobacteriia; order Cyanobacteriales; family Chroococcidiopsidaceae; genus JAHHHE01. Next base: position 1,395 of record JAHHHE010000073.1, on the reverse strand, counting down.
CTAAATTTTGCAGAGGGGCTGCAGTATAAAGAGTTTGGAATTATAAGTAAAAAAAGGGTAGCTAATTTTTTGAAATCGGCTTATGCAGCTTTTGACTCAACGGGGGCTTTCAAGTGAAAAAACTGACTCAAAAGAATAAAGAAGTCTTAGATATTTGTTTAGCTAGTGAGTCACCAGAAATTAAGGCTAAGGTTTATGAGATTCTAGAGATTAGTGAGCTTGATGCGTCAGACCCGATGTTTTTGGTGTTGGCTCTGACTGGACAGATGCGAGTTTTGCTAGAAGCAGCTCCGTTAGAGTTATCTAAACTTTTAACTGCTTGGAAAGAGACTTTAGGCATAAGTTTACAGTCGATTCAAGGGGCAATAACACTTGTTAAAGAAACGCAACAGCAGCAGGCTGATACTATCAGGGAGACCCTTGAAACTGTAACGAATAACTGTGTAGAAGATATCAAGCAAGCAGGAATGGCTACGACTTCGGCAATAGCTGAAGCTAATAGCGAAACGTTGGCTCAAGCTTCAAAGACAGCTACGGCAGCAGCAGAGCTGACAAATGCTACAGTAGCGCTTCGAGACGAGGTTTTAGCAGATAGACAAATTAATCAACAGGTTCTCCAAAATATATTGCAGCAAGTTTTGGATGCAAAAACAGAATTAAATCAGGCTGTTGATAGAACTAAAGGGATGTATGGGGCGATGGTCTTGCTCCAGAACAAAATTAGGTTGAGCACTGCACTAGGTTCAATTGCGCCATTGTCTACTTTGGGCTTTGCAGCTATTGGTGAGGCAATAGTCTATGGCTGGGGTTTACGTATGTACTGGGGGGACGCGGGAAATTACCTGACGGTAGTTAAGGAGAATCGAACTGCGCTTAATTACTGCTTTACAGAGCCTGGGGAGAGAAAGCCAGGGTTTACCTGTAAGGTAGTGCCACAGAAGAAAAAGTGAGTCAAATTGGGTAGCTTTTAAAGAGCAAAAATACGGGTAGACTAGGCGCGGCAAATTCTTGGCTCAACCCGTTCAAGGTAGCGCGTTTTTTCTGGTTCCATTGCGAATCACGGCTCAAATTCAGGTAAAACTGTACGCGCTGGAACAACAGCTTTGCTATTCGAGTAGCTCAATCAAATGATAAAACGCCTCTAGAAATGACTTTTAGAGGCGTGAAGCGCGGTTAATTTATGAGTGTTTAGTATAGTTATTGCCCGTATATATACATAGCTTAAGCAAGTGCATTCTGCTTTTAGGTGAAGAACATATAAAGATAGCGTTGAGTTCAATGAAGAGAGGATTAACTCCTCCGAAATTCAAGGTAGGTATAGGGCAGAACTATCTGATGCTCGGACGTGGAAATAGGTGTTCATTTTGATGTAGCAGTGTGAACACTTTCTTCTGG
>JAHHHE010000066.1 GCA_019359535.1 Gloeocapsa sp. UFS-A4-WI-NPMV-4B04 | reverse complement strand
GCTCGCAGAACAATTTGTTTTTCTAAAACAGTACTTATGCATGATGTAGTAATTGGATTATTTATCAATCGCTATGAATTTGGTGTGTTAGTCTAAAGCTCTATCAACAGAATTGCGACATCTCCCTATTCACTTCTCAATCCAGCTTTATGTCAGCTAAGTAATTTATAATCGCGAGGTGACGCTCTCTATACATCTCTATTGATTGCTATTTATCCTGGTAGTTTCGACCCAATCACACTAGGCCACCTTGACATCATTAAGCGTGGCTGTCGGCTCTTTGAGCGGGTAATTGTTGCTGTATTGCGGAATCCTCACAAAACGCCATTGTTTACTGTACAAGAGCGCCTAGACCAAATTCAGCAATCTACGCAACATCTACCCAACATAGAAGTAGACAGTTTTGAGGGTCTTACAGTTAATTATGCCCAAATGCGGCAGGCACAAGTCCTGCTAAGGGGTTTAAGGGTGCTGTCAGACTTTGAAGCTGAACTACAAATGGCCCACACTAATAAAACGCTTTCTACTCAAATTGAAACTATTTTTTTAGCAACTTCAAACGAGTACAGTTTTTTAAGTAGTAGTCTGGTGAAAGAGATTGCCAGGTTTGGTGGCTCCGTTGATCATCTTGTTCCTCAGCACGTTGCTCTAGATATTTACCGATGTTACGCTCAGAATCATCCAACATCGACCCTAACCAGAACAAACCCAGTACCCCCGTTGAACCAGTCCCCACTGGATCAAGAGGTATAGATATTCAGCAAGAATTGAACCGACTAGAAGAGATGGTTCTTGCTAGTCCACATATTCCGCTTACTCGGCGAACACTTGTAGATGAAGAACAATTGCTTGATCAGCTCGATTTAGTCCGGGTGCATCTACCAAGCGTCTTTCAAGAGGCTCAAGCCATTGTTCAGCAAAAAAAGGAAATTATCTTGCAAGCAGAACAACACGCTGAAAGAATCGTTCAAGCAGCACAAGTTAGAGCAGCGCAAATCTTGAATGAAATGGACATTATTCAGCTAGCAGAACTTGAGGCAAAGCAGATTCGGCAACAAGTACAGCACGAGTTTGAAGTACAAAAGGAACAAAATTCTGCTGAAATTGACCAGATACGCTTTCAAGCTCAACAGGAGTTGGAACAAATGCGGCTAGCTGCTTTAGCTGAGGCTGACGAAATTCAAAAAGGAGCCGACGAATACGCTGATCACGTTCTCCAAAATATTGAGCAGCAACTTAATGATATGTTGCGAATCATTAGTAACGGACGGCAACAACTACAACAAGAACCGCCACCCAACCACAACTTCTCTTAAATAAGTATCATCCGCTTAAAGTTGAATACATTGCCTACATTGCTTTTATCAGCTGCTTTTACTGGGTAAAATGCTAATGACAGGCTATATTTTCTTTGGCTAAGTTAACTTTAATTTATCTAAGGAATATGCAATCCAATTTTATCAATACTACACACAGTTCGGTTTTACAAGTAAAATTAATATAATTAAACCTTTGGTACGATGTCTGTAGGCGCTACTTGCTTTTGTCCAAATCAAGGACTTGAAGTTAGCGGTATTAGGCTTTTCGTAGCAATGTACTAGAGCTAGTAAATGAACGTATATTCGTTCAGAGGCGGTTATGGCTGTTAATTTTGCCCAAATTTCTGCTTCACCTCAGCGTTTGCAGCAGGTCTTTCAGACTATTAATGCAGAAAGTTGTCCCAGGTGTTTCAACTTCCATATGCACACTGTCCACTCGGATGGCAGGTTGCAGCCGGAGGCGTTAATAGAGCAGGCGATCGCTATTGGTCTTCAAGGACTGGCGATCACAGATCACCACACCGTTAGTGGTTACAAAGCTGCTTACCAGTGGTTAGAACGCTGGAAATTGAGCAACTCGCACTTAAAAAACAGCGCACCTTGCCTTTGGAGTGGTGTTGAAATTAACGCTAACTTGTTAGGTAGTGAAGTTCACATTTTAGGTTATGCCTTTGATCCAGCACACCCAAGCCTAGCGCCTTATATCCAAAGAAAAGCTACTCAAGGTGAAAATTATCAGGCTGCTAACGTAATTGCCGCGATTCATCAAGCTGGCGGACTCGCGGTACTTGCTCATCCGGCTCGTTACAAGCGATCGCATTTCGATTTGATTCCAGCTGCTGCTGCTTTGGGCATTGACGGTGTTGAAGCCTTTTACGCCTATAATAACCCCAATCCCTGGAAACCCAGCCCAAAAGAAACGCAACAAGTGCAACAGCTAGCTGCGATCTACAATTTGTTAAATACCTGTGGTAGTGATACTCACGGTCTTAACTTACTCCAGCGTCTTTAAAGCAAAATTGAAATTATCAGCCACAGCCTTTGATTCGGAGGCGTAAGGTATTTTCGTGCGCCTAACAACGGAAAATGACCCCTTTAAAGGAGCGGGATTAAAATATCTCGTCAAATTTCTTAACTATTGTGCAACAACTACTAATCTTAAAATAAATCTGCCCCACTTTTCTAAGCAGGGCAATGTAAAGCAATATTAAAAAGATTAGAATAGCTTACTTAAAAAGCTGCCATTATGGTGATGATGCTAGCGCTCGTTAATACCATCAAAACTCCCATAGCTATTGAATTGCCTAGATGTCTTGTAACGTTCATGGCTATTTTTTATTTATCTTGGATGTTTTTAACATTATCATGATAGTTGCATCTGGCAACGAATTCTGAAAATAACTTAAACATTTGTAAACTATCTTAAGAAAACTAATAGTAGTTACTTTAACTCCTGAATTAGGTATTTTATTTGTCAATAATCCTCCCAAGTATTACGACCCACTAATTAAAGATTAATGTATAAAAAAATACAGCACAGCTAAAATCAGACTCATCCCGCCGCTAGAAGCTAGGTGGAATAGGAACATTTACATTGTTCTGAAAATAGAGGATTAAAATGAAGAAATTGATTTCTGTTATAAAAAAAATTCGACCAAGTCTAATCTTTATAGGTTCTCTAGTAGGAGTTATATTTTCAGTCAGCGCTGCTTTTGGTTTTACAGATATCAAATGGAGCACTGTAGAACCATCGCCACTTCCGCGTGGGGAAGCTCAGAGTGCCGTTGTGAACGGGAAGCTTTATGTGTTCGGCGGTTATCTCAAAGGGGACCCGATCAGATTTGTCTCTACAATAGACGTTTATAACCCTACTGCCACTAACAATAAGTGGACAAGGATAAGCAAAAATATGCCCAAACCGCTCACACATTCTGGGACGGCGGCGGAGGGAAAAAATGTTTATCTAGCTGGCGGGTACGTAGGTCAGCCAAATGGAGGTACACTTTTCGCCACAACAGATGTCTGGAAATATAACGTGGAAACAAACACCTGGAGTTCTCTGCCTCCACTACCTCAGGCACGTGGAGGAGGAGCGTTAGATGTTCTGGATAGGAAACTTCACTTTTTTGGTGGCTCGGATATAAAACGTGCGGATAAAGGCGATCACTGGGTTTTGTCGCTCGATGGTGGGCAGAGGTGGACTCAAGCTGCCCCGCTACCCAATTCCCGGAATCATCTAGGCGACGCGGTACTTGACGGCAAGCTCTACGCTATAGGTGGTCAGCATGGTCAGGACAGCCGCTCAGTCACCCAGACATCTGTTCATATGTGGAATCCAGCTACAAACACTTGGAAGCCAGTTGCTCCTCTGCCTCGTCCGCGATCGCATATTGCAGGGGCAACATTTGTAATGGACGGTAGAATTATTGTAGTCGGAGGCGAGGTTAGGCACGACCATGACATTCATGACGTAACAGCGTACAATCCCCGGTCTAATTCCTGGCAAGCACTTACCCCCCTGCCCGCACCAAGACGTTCAGGTGTCGCCGGGGAAATTGGGAATCGAATCTTTTTCACAACAGGTTACAACATAACCACCTACAGAGGTGAGCCTCGCCTGGTTTCTCCTTAACTTTTGCGGCTAATTATTCTAGGGCTTCGAGGGTTTTAATACGGTTAAGCCAAGATTAACCCTACTTTACAAGACCGTTTTCGAGGGCGAAGCGAACTAACTCGGTACGGCTATTTGTGCCCGTTTTGCTAAACAAGCGACTAACGTACTTTTCTACGTTGCGGACGCTAGTTTCTAAGCGACGGGCAATTTCTTTATTCATCAACCCTTCAGTAACTAAATTTAAGACACTTTGCTCTCTAGGCGTAAAGTCAATTTTAATTTGGGTAGGATTTTGAGCAATCACATTACGCTGAGTTAATAACGCCTTAATTTGAGCAATTTGATTTGCTAGATCAGCAATATCAGGAGTTTCACCGTTTTCAGTTGTTGGTTGACTTGTAGCTGCACGACGTTCTAGCAAGTTTTCCACAATTGCGATCAACTCGTCTGGATCAAACGGCTTAGGGAGATAAGCATCAACACCAGCATGATATCCCTGGATGCGATCAGTAGTCATGCCTTTAGCAGTTAAAAACACTACTGGCAACGCCTTAAAACGGGGATCTTCCCGCATCTGCTTGAGGAACTGATAGCCATCTACCTGCGGCATCATAATGTCTGAAATCACTAAGTCAGGGGTGTCTCGCTGCACCAACTCCCAGCCTTCACGGGCGTTACTGGCAACTTGAACGGTAAAACCACTATCTTGGAGATAGTCTTTAACGGCTTCCCGTAATCCCGGTTCATCGTCAACCAGTAATAGTTGTGCTGCCATCTAAATTTCCTTTCCGCTTTCTCTCAATTTAGCCAACCCCACCCGTTTCAAGTATCCAAGATAGTAGCCGTTTTCACGACATACCTTAGTTTATCAAGCTTTTAGTAAATATTCCCTGGTGTCACAAAAAGAGTGTTCGAGACACCGACGATATTGATAGGGACTGCTTTTAGAAGAAGCGCCTCGCTTCGCTCATCGTAGGTGCGGTCTTTAACAACCTTCTAACTCACCCAAACTGGAGTAATTCAACAGTACAAAAGTTTCAAGAGACCACTGTATTACTAATAGCAAACATTTCTAAAAGTACAGAATAACGTACCAAGCGATGAGGAATATATCGTGCAATTCGGGATCAAGTTCTCGTAATAGGTTTAGTATCCTGTTGAGTCTTACTCCAGTCTTCATAAGTCCATGCTCTTCAACGCTCTTTTCCAGGAAAATAACAGCATCTCTCACTTTCATTGGAAGACAAACTCACCCCCTGCTAACATATTCCTGGTGTTAAAAAATAACTTAAGGTCATTTCAAAAGGTCTTTGGGCTTGTGTAGGGATGCCGTTATGCGGCAGCACAAACAAGCATTACCTAACCACCGCCAACAACCAACCAATGACATCCAAACCACCCTGCATTTCTTGACACCAGGTAAAATTGGTTATACAATTAGCGCCTCATTATGCTGCCTTCATGGCACGTTCAACCTGTGCCTTATGGAAACCCTTGCCAAAGTCTATCACCGCTCCTACCACCCTTTTTGTGGCACTGCTGGCATACTTGATACCATCTTCCAAATTTCTTGCAGCTTGTTTCTCCACATCTCCAAGTGACTTGGAATATTTAGCTGCTTTGGCAGTGTCAATGAAGTAGGGTGACGCAGGTTCCTTGCTGTACTCACACTTGACTTTGGGTAATTCCTGGGAGACGTTGACAATTGGTGCTGTGACTGGTCTTGCCTTGCTAACCCTATCCTTACGCGCTTGCTGTTGGAGACGTGGTGGTAAGTTAGCTGCTAGCTTCCTTTCATTAGCGGCAGCAGGTAATTCACAGGTTTGACCTTGTAGTTGTGCCTCTAACTCATGTTCCAAGTAGTCAACTCCATCAATGATGTAGACCGTGTATGGCTTGCACAACCAGGATGGAGCGTACTTGCTATTCATGGCAGGTATCACACGGGTTGTAAAAAGCTTGTCATTGACCGTTGTCTCACTGCGTTCAAATGTTGGCTTGTTCTCAACCTTGACAGTATTGGAACAAAAAGGATAATTGCTGGCGGTGGCGCTGTTGGTCACTGGCTGCTCATCCTTGACGGTGGCATTGGTAATGCGGTCAAACTCTTCTTGAAGTACGGGCTGCTTACCGTTTAATTTGATACTGGTAAGTCCTTGGTCTTTGTAAGACTTGAGTGCGGCTTGGAGTTGTTTATAAGACAGTTGGTTTGTGGTTGCTGCTGCGTTCATTGTTCTTTCTCCCGTGTAGAGGTTGGGTTGAAGTTACTGTGGAGTGGAGCTTGTAGCGCTTCCTGCTCTTCATACCCTCATTATGTTTGGGAACTGGGAGTGTGACAACTTCACCAACCAAAGCAACAACCAACCCACCAAGAAATAAATATACCTGCCCTTCTTGAGGTAATTAAAGTTACCGTGACGGGGGGAACAGTGGCGGCGCTATATATCCTATCAACCTAAAAAACTTATGCTAGAAACCCGTCTTTGCTGGCTGTTGACGGGTCTTTTGCTTGCTGCACTTACTTTTGAGCTTCAACCTGCTGCAAGAGGTTTGCTATCCAGGGGAATTTGCCACTGGAGCCTAGAGACACCAACCAAGATGAATTGTAGGAACCAAGGAACTCCAAGAACCAGCGCTTCTCCTGCTCATCCCTACAATAGACCTGTTGGGAAATAGGGAGCAAAATCGCTGAAAGGCTTGCCATAAATAGGTTTCAAGGATTTTGATCTAAAGTTGCTAAAAAGCTTGTCAGGGCTGGGTTTCAAGGATTTTTGAGCTTATTACCCGACAACTCTAATGCTCAAAGAGGTTTACTAAGTCCCTGCTGTTCTTTTGTTCATCTAGGATGGGTATAAGTGCTTGCTCAATTACGGTGCTGTAGAACGTCTCAAAAGCTGTGGTAGTTGGTGGAGCGGCTGCGGCAATGGTTGTGCTTGGTGCTTCTTTGGAGGGTGGGCTAACGATACCCTGCGATGACCCCCGCCCACTGCTTGAATTTTTGGGTACACCAGCAATTACCGTTGGTGTTTCTTTGGCAGCAGTAAGTGTAGCGGTGGCAAGGTTTAGCAGTGTCCAGTCCTTAGACAGCTTAAGAACATCAATGAAATGCTGCTCACGCGCTAGTAATGCTTTCTTAGTTGCTGCATTCTTCTTTGCCTCACACTTCTCCAAGATGACAACCACAACATCATCTAGAACCCAACTGTTAATTGCAGCGTTCTTGTGCGTACTGGTTTTTATAGAGAATTTGTGGTGGGTTAGCCGCGCTGTTAGTTCGGTAGAGCTACCTACATATAATTCCCGTGTGTCGGGATGAACCAACAAATAAACCCCTCCAGCGTTGCCGAAGGACAGTGAAGATGTTAAATGACAAGCGCTATTAAATATATCGTTGGTGTCAATACCTAATGAAGAAGCTAGAGAAACAGCCGCCTCAAGTGACAACGGGTGGATGTGGCGCTGCTCCTTCTCAATGAACTCTCTAACTGCTGTACGCAGTAATGCCCCTACTGTTTGGTCATGAAAGACCGCTAGCATTTCCAGTTTCTCTACAACAGCCGTATCCATCCTAGTCGCTACTACCTTCTCATTCTCTCTACCTTGACTAACAGGGTTAGCAATGTTGGCAAGTTGGAAAGCATCACACTTCCGCAGAGTATCTATCCAGTGCTGCTCACGCTGGAATAACGCTTCTGCCTTACAATGCTCAAGTTCCGTAACAAAGACATCATCAACCAGCCAGTTGTTTAGCGCATCATTATGGTGGTTTTTGTTTGCTATGTCTCTGCTGTGAGCTTTTATCCTTTTTGATAGGCAGGAGGATGAGCCAACGTACAGTGACCGTGTAGCCTCATTGAATAGCGCGTAAATACCAGAAGCTATTGACCACTTATTAGCACCCTCTACCAGCCTTGTTGTTGCGCCTGCTAATACGGAAAGCTCAACACCTCCAGCCTCACTAATAGAGGTTAGGAACTCCAGCCTTACTATCTCTCTGTTGGCTGTCTGCTCCGTAAAGTCTCTTACAAGACTGGCAACGCTAACCTTATTGACTGTTGATATTGTTTGTAGCTTCTCAAGCGTTGGGTCATTGAGGCGGTGGGAGATGACATTGGTATCTTTACGGGCTGGCATGGTACGTTTCTGTTCTGGTACGCATTCTTAATTAACTGGTTGTGACTTTCCACAACCGCTAAACCGCCACTGGAAACAACAGGTGTCTACGGTAAGTATTCTTTGAGTCGCTCTAACAATTCCTGTGCGCGTTGCCAACGTGGGCTAGTCTTGTCTTTTGACTCTTCTAACCATATTTCTAGGATACGTCTAGGTATCGCTACCAGTTCCCCATCCGGTCGGGCTAGGTGTTCAACGACATCGGCACGGCTGCTTATTCCATGCAGGTTTGCTAGCTTCTTTAGGTGGTCATGCGCTCCATTCGTAAGCCTAAAATTTCGTTGGTGTTTCATCTCATCAAAACCGCTCATCGGTTGCCCCTTTACTCTTGGCATTGCCCGTTCCCTTACTTTGTGTCTAACTTTAAAGTGTATATACATTTTGAAAGGTTGGCAATTGAGGAACAGTGACCAACGAAAGGGCAACGAGGGAATGAGGGTTACAGCGTTCCTGTTTTTACAGTAGAAACTGCACCAGGACGGCATTACAGCAGTTGGTGATAGCAGGGCTAAGAAGGCTTGTAGAAATTGTTTGTGATGGGAATAGGGTATTTGAGGGGGTAACGTGCCTTAATGAGCCTGCTATTGACCGCAAATTGGATGCTTTTGTACGCCAATGAAAACTGCCTACAGTACGGGTTGTAGAGTTTTGAAAGGGGTTGATAATGGTTCTCATTCTTGAGGAGGTGTATGGTCAAAAACCTACACTGCCAATACGTAGTTACTTCGCGTTATAATACGACACTTTTAAACCCCTTGAGGCTGTGACTACTAGCAGTGGTATACACCTTTATGTTGCTCGAATACTCTCGTATCTACGTAGACTTACTATACTTTCCCGCGCCCTTTTTAGTTGGTTACGTACCCGTTGAGAGTGTCAATATCACTACCTGCGACACTAAATATACTGTCGCCCTCGTTGTCAATGAACCGTATTGCTGTTGGTATTGTACTGTCACCCCTGTAGTTGTGTTCGTTGTCTATTACGTAGCATGAGTCAACTTCAACGATGTAGGATGTACCTCCTAATGTTTCACAAGACGAGGCGTGCTGTGCTTGCACTGGTGTTAGTAAGAATGTAGCTGCTGCAAATACTACTGTGAATGGCATTTTTCTTTCTCCCTTAATTTACCCTGGTGTTTCTCTCGTCGCACAATTCCCTTGTGCAATAAACGAGGAGTGAAAAACAAGATACCGAACACCGCCTTCACCAAAACTTTAGGTACGGATGAAGAACGAGTGAAGGAAAGGCATCACGAGTGCAGTGTTTTTTATATTGGTTAGTGAAGCGCGAGTAAAAACAGCAAGAAATGACGAAGTTTGATGAGGTGGTTGAGGGTATCTTAAGTATTGCTCAAGCAACGCTTCCTTTTTTCGACCCAGGCTTGGGAGCAGTAACGAGTGTTGTTTCATGGGCATGGGAAAAGAGCAATGCAAAAGACTACGAAAATATCGTTGAAGAGAAGTTTCGGCATATTGACCGCAATAAATTGGACAATACTTTATCGTTCGATGAGTTCAATGCACTTGTAGTACAGACTGTAGAGGTAGCCTCACAGACTGCATCCAAGTTCAAACGAAAGGTTCTAGCTAATGCGTTGGTAAACTCTGTTGTGCTACCAACAAGCAAATTTCCTGGAAAACAGGCTCTCCTTCGGGTCGTCTCACAAATGTCGGACGAGGAAATAATAGCGTTAACTGTTTTGTTTGAGTGCGAAACTGTAGGAAAAGATGAGTTCCAGCTTGCAAATGACGGGAAACCTATTATCCCCTTGGAGGATGTATTCAAGAAAGTGAAACCCAAAATGGGGCAGGAGTGGAGTGAAGAGGATAACTTGGTTGCTTACGACGGTCTAGCTCAACTAGGACTAGTGAAGGCTCCACAACACATTTTTTGGAATAGTGAACTAGTGAGGACAACAGCACTAGGGAACAGACTAATACAATGGTGTAGTGACGAGTATGAAAAAGAGCAAGGTAGTGGAGAGGTATCGGTTTAAGTGATGCCGTGCCACCAGCGTCGGCTCGACAGGCTCACAGAAAACTTGAGAGCAAAAAAGGGCGGTTCATGACCACCCCCAACCAGTACATTTACTCATCAAGTCCTTAAAGAACGACTTTGTTTTGCTGCGGCTTCCTCTTGTGCCTGCTTAAAACCTATTGCCTTGCCGACCCGTTCTACTGCTTCCAGCGCTCTACTCTTCTCTTGTGGTGTTGTTGCTGGTGTCCAGGTAAGCTCCCCTGTTGCCAGTTGGTTCTCGACAGTCTTTAACCAAGCCAGTGTGTAGTCATCGGGGTTAAGTAGGCCAATGATGAGTGCATTACAGTAGCCCTCAAATGTGCGGCTGTACTGTGGTATCGTGCTGCTTATCTTTCTTGCTGCCTTGACCATAATTTCTCGGTGTCCCTTCTCACAAAAAGCTTAATTGTATCTATAGCGCCACTTTAACCAACAAACTTTGAGTCATCCCCTTGAGTCATCCCCTTGAGTCATCTCTTTTGAGAGGATGTCTCACCCCAATGGCTAGAATGCCCATCGTTTCGTTAGCTTGAGTCATCCTTGAGTCATCCCTTTTTTGAGGATGTCTCACCTCAAAAGCATTACCACACAAGGGATACAGGCTCTACACCAGTTCGTTGAGTCATCCTATAGCACTTAAACTTTATTGCAGTATATCCAGTCTCAAGAACTGCCTAATAGTTTAGAGTATTTTGGATGACTCGGATGTCTCACAAAGGCTACACCACCTACTGGATAAGAGTTTGAGGGTGAGTCATCCCCTTGCATTAGGATGTCTCGGTATTTCTACTTACCAAAAGCTACAAGTCTTATTGGATAAGAGTTTGAGGGTGAGTCATCCCTTTTGGGAGGATGACTCGGTATACTCAAGTTTGTTTTTACACACTAAAAGTATTCATACGCAGGAGACAAGCTGGACACAGCAGGAGTATCGTCGTTAGCATCACTAACCCAGTATCTACTTTGACACTTACCTCCCAACCGCAGGCGTTTTTGTTCGTACCCTAGACGCTTCATTACCCTACCTACTTCATTTTCATCTTTCCTATTCCATTGTCCAGCAGGCTTACCGATGGCGTTGGTTAGTATATCGGCAGTTGTAAAGGGGTTGCCGTCGTATCGAATGCCATCATTAGCTGTGTAGCTTCTTGATAGCCAGCGTGATACTAAAGTCTCCCAAGGCGACTCGGCTTCATACGCCGCGTTAGTGTCGTTGCTAATGGTTTGCTCGGTATCGGTTAGCCACCACCGCTCACCAGCTTTGTAGAGTGCCACTGCCGCCGACCAAATTTCATCACGGTGCTGTTCGACCCAGTGGGTATCAATGGGGCGCGGTATGTGTGTTACCCAAAAGCGTCTATTTCCTGTTTCGTCGTAAAGGAATTCTTGCTTGTTTGTGCTGCCACAAAGGACGAAGTGACGCTGGTACTCGCTAACCGTCGCTGCGTATGGTGCGCGGAACTCATCACGCTGTCGGCTCATAAAGTTTTTCATTTCGCTTATTCCTTTACGCCCTGCTGCTACCTCGAACTCACCCCACTCTACCGCCCAGTTTTTGTACATGGTCATGAGGTCATCGCGCTCGTTCGCGTTTTCCCCAAGAGTCATGAAGTAGTCATCACCAAATAGCGTTTGAAAGAAAGTTGTTTTCCTGTAGCCTTGACTTCCCTGTAAAATAAGCGCTGTGTCATTCTTACAACCTGGTTTCATAGCCCTTGCAACTGCCCCAACCAGCCAGCGAGTTACGTAACGACATTCAAGAGGGTCGGTTAGACCCATTGCTTCACGAGTGAGTCTATCCAGTACATCGACTGCTGGTGTTACTCTTTCGCTAACCTGTTCTAAGTAAGCTGTGACTGGGTTATAAGGTTTCTCTTTCGACAACTTGAACACAAGACGGGTTAGCTTTTGGAAGTCGACATCTATATCATGCTCGTTGACTATCTCGTACTCAATATCGCTCATCTCGACGGTGACACCATCAAGCATGGGCTGTAGTTTCATCACATCCCACTGGAGACGGTCGGCGTATCTTTCGCTCACCAACGTTAACAGCTTCTTGTGCTTTGACTTTGGTACACCAGCCCTTGTGGGGTCAACTGGTTTAAGTTTTCCTGCTCCAATACCACTATTAAGTGTGGCGCTTATCTCAACGTCACCTAGACCTCTTAATGTAGCTGCTGCTTGTAGCTTTCGTCGTGCCTCGCTTTCATCAAGACCGTATGGTACAAGCTGCCCCACAACGTATGCTGCTTCATTTAGCGTGGTGTTTCGACTGCCCTGTTTTGCGTCCATAACCCGCGTTACTTGTTCCTGTAGCCTTGACACCAGGTCGATAGAATTTACACCAGCCGAACCAGCTAAGTGTGAGACACCAGCACAGACTTTACGTGAATTAGAAGTAGAGGCAGCCGCAGCAACAGGAGACGGTAATGAAGATACCACGTCATCAATGCTGTATCGTTTGCCGTTAAGGTCTAACACCGTGACTTGGAATTGCTCATCCTTCATGTGAAAAAAGCCTGGAATACGCATTACACGGCTTAGGTTATGAATACATTTGTCGGTGTTGTAGTGCTTGATGAGTGCCTTTTGCGCTGGCTCAAAGTTTTGTGTTCTTTTACAGTTTCATCAAGCAACCAATAAACATGACCCTTACCACTGGAACTGGACTGCACAATAATACTGGGTTGGAGGCGAAAGCTCGTTGGTAGTCTCTCATCACAGTCTATGAACAGCGCACGAACGCCTGTAATATTTTGCTTCTCTCTTCCTGTTAGGTCGGTCTGGCATACGTTGACAAATACCCCAGCCCCCTTACTATTTAGTTGTGTTAGTTCTTCCTGGTGTTCTTCTAATGTCCCGTTGAACACCCGCGCTAAAGAAGAGTTGCGGCGCTCCTGGTTGTCGTCGAAGGTTTGAAAGGTGAAGCGTGTTTCACCGTTACCTAGCACTGTTAAAAAGTCGTGGGTAATTTGGTAATTTGGTCTGGTTACAATAGTCATGGATAGTATCTCTAAAATAGCCGTTCCTTCACGGCATTGTTTTGGTGGGCAGAGAGCGGGTGTTGATACCACTGCGCTCTCATTGTTTTTCGTGGCTACAGGCACTGGGCATTTTGTTTGATGAACTCACGGACAGCTACACGAACCAAGGCACACACGCTCCTGTCTTGTACCTTGGCTATTTTCTTTAGAGCATTCATCTCTTCGTCATCCAGTCTCGTTCGTAGTGTTGTCGTTGAAGTTGCCATTTCACTTTCCTCGTTGGTGTTAAGTGGTTTATTTCCCCGCTCACTTATTTAGTAACTGGTGGTGTCGTTGACCACGAAGCAAAACCAACCGTACAGGAAGGTAGAAATAACCGAACCTAAAGCGACAAACAAAGCACCAACGACAAAAGAGACACCAGCAATTTGCTAATGCCCCTCTCTTTATTTCTTTTTAAAGACCTAACAATGCAAGTACCGCACCGTCACTTACAAGGTCTTCATCTATTTTCTCTAACAGTCCTAGCCTTTGTGCTGGTGTTACCTCATCGGCAACACACACCAGCGTTTCAAGGACAATTTCTTTCGGCATAGTTGACAGTTGTTTGACAACCTGTTGGTACTTAGCCTGCTGCCAGTTCTTTGTGAGTTTTTCAACAGTCATGAAAGCTGCCCTCCAAGTTTCGCTACCAATGAAGCAAAAGAACGAAAGCAAGAAGCATCTGCCCAGTACACAGTGTCTGTCTTCCATTTGTTTGTTTGGTGTTTCATTTCCCACTGGTCGCGGGTGCTATCGGGTATAAATAGAACACCGCCAGTAATGCTGTGGACTTTTACGACTCCTATAAGTGGTGCATCGTTACGGGTACAGGTCTTGCGTTTCTGGTCATACGCTTTAACGCTGTCAACACGAATACGACTTGGAAAGGTATTTGGGTCATCATTGTACTTTTCGTATTCGAGCGTTGTCGTCTTTACTTCAAGGCTGTACCATTGGTAGTCACCATTCTCGTTGGGCTTTGCTGCTCTTACTGTGATGTCGGGTGCTTTCTTGCTGGTGTCGCCATCAAGTATCAATGGCTCTAAGTTCGCTACAACGCCAGCCTTGGCTAACCAATAATAGACAACCCGCTCGGTATGTCGTCCAACCTTTGCCCGTTCACCAAATTCAACGAAGCTTTTACCGTAGCGCTCGTACTCATGTATCTTATAACCTCCTAATTCCTCGGTGTCCGTGTTTGCTCGAACCGTAGCGAATGGAAGGATGACTCGTTTTTGTGGTGGTGAGAATTCGTCGAAGTCGTCCCACTTGGCAGCATCGTAAGCCACCTTGTAAGCAGCATGATAAGCCGCCTTTGCTTCGTCACTCGCAGTTGCACCGTATTGTCTATCTACTACGGCTTTGTCTTCTTTTGCAACAGCGTCTCGTACCTCATGTTCACTCATATCCTGTAGTTTGTAGAGTTGCGTTGTCACTAAGTCGTTTGCTGCAAGTTTGATGAAGTTGGGGTCAAGCGCCCGTTGTTGTTGCTTGCTTAAGTTGGTTACGTTATTGTTGGTCATGATAAATGTCTCCAGTAAAGTGATAGTTGTTGTGACCGTTTTTGATACATCCCTGGTGTTTGCAGCACTGTAGGGTTTTTTTGTTTTCACTCTTTCTCTCGTTAGTCATCGTCGTTGTCGTAGCCTGCGTAACTTGGTATTGGTTCAAGTCTTTCAACGACAGCGACCTTAGCAATTACCGCGTCTTCACTCACTTTTTGTTGCAGTTCGTTCACCGCGTCTCGCAGCATCTCACTCAAGTTGGTATATCCAAGTTCGTTGGCGCAGGCTTTCCACATTTCTAGCTCGGTGTTACTTAGTCTCATGTGGAACTGTCTGTCTCTCATGTGCTTCACCGTCTCTCGCTGGTGTGTACACATATTTATTAACTGCGAGTGACCCGAAGACACCGAACGTAATAAAGTCGTGTTTACCGAACCTTAGAAAATAGGAACTGTAACTTGAGATAGACAGCCTGCGTAGTGACGAAGAATAATTGTTGGTGAGTTACCAACGAGTGAGGCTACTTGAGGTACTGTAAGACCTGCTTCGAGTGCCATTGAAATAAAGGTATGCCTGGTGTTGTATTGGGGTCGGTATCGTCGTACTTTGCCCTCATTGACTAAATGTGCCACGATGCCTTTGTAATTTTGCCTCGTGGTGCTGCTGCCCTTCCAAACCTCGTTAATGAAGCGTATGTTGTTGATAGGTTTTCCTGTTGGGCTGGTGAACACCAACGCTGTTGGCTGGCAGGTTAAGGGTCTAACACCAAGCAGTAATTCTTGTAGTGGTGTATTACACGGGAAATTCCTTGAGTGTCCCGTCTTAGTAGTCTTCCTTATTCTTAGAGTGCTGTTGTAGGACTCACAAAAAATAATGCTTGTAGCCTCGGTGTTTATGTGCCTCTACTGCAAACCAATAGCCTCTCCAGTCCTGCACCCAGTAAGAAAAAGAAAGCGTACAAACGGCGCGTAATGGTTGAAGGTAGGGTGAGCAATGAAAGCGTTTATGATAGCGTCTCGTTCGTCAACTGTGAAAGGGTCAATGTCCCGTACACTGTCTTTCGATAGTCGTATCTCACTTGTCATGCCCAAGAAAGGGTTAGTTTTGATAAGACCACTCTTGACCGCCCAAGAACAGCAAGCCGACAGGTACATCAAGGCTCGTTTGACAACAAGTGGCGACCGCGTTGACAGCAAGAAGTCTCGTATTAGCGTTGCTTTTCTTAGGCCGTGCGCTGGTAATGACTCAATGTGCTTGGTGTAATTCTTGTACTCACTCGTGAAGGTCGTAACACAAACCTGGTTGCGTTTAAACTCGCAGTATCGACACCACAACTCTTTTAAATTTGGTTCTTTGACAACCTTAACTAATTTCTTTTGCTGTGAGAATTGGTACTTGGATAGGGTCAGGTCAAAATTACCCGTCGTAACGTCTTCCTCAATTTCCCAAGCTCTTATTTGTACCTTCCTTAAATTCGTTGGTGTCGCATCCAACCGAGTGCTAATGTACCTAGCGCTGTCTTTAGCAATTGAACGTGGCAGTCGTAACCGCCACTTACCGTCTTTGTTTTCTATTCCTACTGTACCTTTCATCCCCATAACCCCAATGAGTAGCCAATGAGTAGCCAAACGTGGTTCTTAGGGGTGGGTGTAGTCTACGAAAGAGTAAGGTTTCTAGGGTTCATCGTCAACCAGTAATAGTTGTGCTGACATCTAAAATTTTCCTTTCCGCTTTCTCTCAATTTAGCCAAAGTTTGACACTTATGGGTCAGAAGGCAGAGGGTAAAGCATCATTAAGACGCTTTGAGTAGTGTAAATTACCTCTTTTCCCTAGCCTCTGACTTGTTCTTTAGCGAATGCTTACCGACTTTGGTGTTTGATTTAGAGGAGTTCCAGCGAATTGGTTAGTTCCTAGAACTGCGATCGCTCGTGCATATTGTGGATCGTTCTGAGTTGCTACTAATGTTGGGTTAGTAGCTAATTTTTGCTCTTGTGCCTCTGTCAAGTCAATTTTAACGTCAGGCGTAATTCCCTTGTGGCTAATGTCTGTGCCTTTAGGGGTGTAGTAATGGGCAATTGTCACTGCCACGCCGGAACCGTCTGAAAGTGAATGAACTGACTGCACTAATGCTTTTCCAAAAGTTTGGCTGCCAACTACTACAGCTCTGTGATTGTCTTGAAGCGCACCCGAAAGAATTTCACTCGCACTTGCCGAATTCCCATCTACTAGCACTGCCAGGGGCAATTTGGTGAGCGAAGTACGATTTGCTTTTGCCTCTTCAGTTCCACCGTCACGATCTACCGTGCGGACAATTGCTCCTGTTTCCATCCACATCCGGGCAATTTCAATACTCGATTGTAACAAACCACCAGGATTACCACGCAAATCTAGCACAAATCCATCAACTTTTTGGCGATTTAGATCCTGGATTGCCCGTTGCATTTGTTCTGCGGCATGGGAACTAAACTCTTTCAAAGTGATATAACCAACGCGCTTCTTGCCTTCCTGCTTAAGAGTGTAATGAACTGTTGGCAGTTCAATATTAGCTCGTGTTAGTTTTAGATCAAAATTACTCTGATTTTGCCGTTCAATTTGCAGAGTAACAACTGTACCTGCCTTGCCACGAATCATTTTCGAGGCATCTTGAACTTCTAGATTTTTTGTTAATTTGCCATCAATTGCTAAAATCTTGTCTCCAGATTTAATTCCAGCTTTAGAAGCAGGGGAATTTTCGATCGCTTCTACAACTGTCAGATGCTTTGTTTTTTCATCCAGTTCCATCCGAATACCAACCCCTGAAAGTTCCCCAGACGTTTGGTTAGTCAGCGCCTCGTACTGTTGCGGGTCAAGAAAGCGAGTGTAGGGATCTCCAAGCTTTTCTAAAGCTTTCTGAATAGCAGTATAAGCTTGTTCGCTGGATGTATAGTTTTGGCTCAAGAGGCTTTGTCTTGTTGCTTGCCAGTTAACTTTGTTAAATGTGCCATCAACATATTCGCGGTTAACAAGTTGCCAAACTTCATCAACTAGGGCTTTTGGACTATCCTGAAGTGCGGCGTGGGCAGAGCGACACCAGCCAGAACCGAACAAAGATAAACTAGCAGTTGTGGCGATCGCTCCACTGAATAAAGCAACTTGGAGCAACGAGAAGCGTCTTGAAGATTGCAGCATTGAGATTGGCACTCATTAAGTTGGGAAGTTTGACTGATTGAGTCACAGCCTTGCTCACCGTGCTAAGTGATAGTTGCTATCGACCATACACGCGGCACTCTATTGGCGAGAGTGAAGACAATCGGATTTCAGTTTAGCCCTGAAACCATTAATTTCACCATATTCATATTTCAACCAGTTAACAGAGATTTTGTGACACTTTTACCCAGTGTCCTGATTTTTTCTCGGTTAGTATTGACTCTAGCATTTTGGAAGTTGAGTTGCTAGTATCCAACTATACCTGCCAAAGTAAATTATTTGGTAATGCAGCTTAAATAATCGTAGTTATGGCACAAGCGTTAACTAAGCTAGCCTAATACAAGCCCCACTCAATAAGATAGGCAGAATCTTGTTTCTAGGAATTAATAGTTTGCCAAAAGTGTAAAACCTTCAAGATTATGATAGCTGATTGTTTTATTAAAATTCATCAAGCTGATGCCAAGTTTGTTCAGCATTTGCTTGAATAGTAGACAAGGGAACTTTAGAGAAATAGTGACGCTGGAATTGTTCTTCTTGCACAGCTGCCATAAATTTTTCAATTGCTGACAAACAATCGCTGTTGAAAATTGATTCTTCGATCGAGTTCGCGCTAATTTTAAAATATCGCTCTTGGAAAGTAATTTTGAAGCCTAAACGAGTAAGGGCTTCAAACCCAAGTTTCAATGGTTGATCGCTAATACCTAGCTTTTTGCAAAGTTGGATACGAGTAACAGTTTGACCAGTACGATTAAGATATTTAGCAATTCCTACTAACTTTTGCCAGATTTGATCAGATGAAATTAATTGTGGTTCTGACCAAGCGATCGCTAGCTGTTTTTTTTCAAAGTGCGATCGCCATAACCAAGCTCGTAAATCATCCCAGCTAGTTGGACAAGTTTCAAGCAGTAAAATTGATTCTGGTATGGGCAATTCTTGATGTGTGTCCTGCCGTAAATCTAAAATCCAGTCTAGATCAGTTGGGGTAGTAAATTCAGTTGTAGTAGTAGAGGGACGCACAGCCAGTAGTCGTACCTCATATTGAGGCTTTTGCGCCTTTCTGGGATTTTCATAACTGTTGTAATCTAATTCCACAATTACATCACACTTACCTTGGGGAATTTCATCACGGTAATGTCCCCACCAAACACCAGGAAACCCAAGTTTCGAGGAGTCATCTTTTATTTTGAAATCGGTTTTAATATACTGAACTTTTTTACCTTGAGAGTCTTGAATATTCCGATTCCAGGTATTTTCAAACCAGCAGTTTTGCAGGAGCAGTTTTGGTGTAGGATTGCCCATACCGCATGGTTCTAATAGTTTTAGTTCCCAAAACAAATCTTTGCCCAACTGAGCTACTGTCACCACTAAATCTGCCTGTATTGTTGGTAATGTCCGGCTACCTCCAAATGATTGTCGTAGTCGCTGGTTAATTGCATCTGAGAACAAAGGAATATTCTCAACTGGTAGACTTAACCCTGCTGCAAACGGATGTCCACCAAAGCGATGCAATAGATGTGCTTGGTCTTTTACTAGCTGGTACAGGTCAATATTATTAACAGAACGGGCTGAACCACGAGCTAAAGAAGAGGGGCTAGGGGCTAGAGACTGGGGGCTAGGGGAAGAATCTATCTCACCTGCTTTAGAACCCTCTGTACTCAACAAAATAGTTGGTCGTCCGGTCTCTTGGGCTACTTGTCCTGCTACTAAGCCTAATACACCGACGGGCCACTGGAAATCTTCTAAGACGATGACGCTGGTTGTAGATAAATCGAGTTGCTTCAGTTTTTGGGTTACTTGGTAGGAAACATCTTTCTGTAAAGATTTGCGACGGGTGTTTGCCAATTCTGTATCTTCAGCTAGCTGATTACACCGTTGGACCTTGCGGCTGGTGAGTAACTGAACGCAAAAAGAAGCATCGCCTTGAATGCGACTAACAGCATTGATACGCGGGCCAAGACCAAAAGAAATATCTGTTGGGCGATCGCCACTTTTGCGACACAATTCTAGCAAACGCCCTACCCCTGGTCGTCGCCGTTGTTCTGGTGACTGTTTTAAATACTGTTGTAGTTTTTCAATTCCTCGTTGTGCTAAATAGCGACAATCTCCTTTTAGTTGTACTAAGTCAGCAATTAACCCGATCGCCACTAGATCCAACAAATCTTCTACAGGCTGTTGAGGAACGTTGGGCAGTTTTTGATAAAGAGCTTCCACCAGCTTATAAGCAACAGCTACTCCTGAAAGATGAAATAATTGGTGTTCTGTAGGTAAATAGCGGGGATTAATAATAGCTGTTACAGGTGGACGTTCAGTAGGTAATGTATGGTGATCAGTAACAATTACATCTATGCCTAGTGAGTTTGCATAGTTAATTTCATCAATATTTGTACTGCCAGTATCACAAGTAACAATTAAATGAAAACCTTGTTTGACTAAATTATCAATCCCTTGGCAGTTAAGACCGTGAGATTCTGTCAGCCGATTTGGGATGTAGTAAAAAAGCTGACTATTTTGGGTAAAAAACTGTCCTAATCCATCCCAAAGAACCGATGTGGCTGTGATGCCGTCAGCATCGAAGTCTCCCCAGATGGCGACAATTTCGTTGCGATCGCGTGCCACTTGCAATCGTTCGACCGCCCACTGCATTTCCTGACCAAATTCAAATGGACTTGCTGGTTTATAAAGTTCAGGATTGACAAACCCACTTAATTGTGTACTGTCATTAATTCCTCGTTGCCACAGCAACTTGGCGGCATAATGTCCAGGTACTCCACATATAGATGTGACTTGCTCAACAAACCACTCTGGCGGCTGAATATCTGATGGAAGAACCCATTGTTGCTCAGGCATTATGTCAGCTGCGTTAGATCGCTACTTCTTGAATAGTAGCGATATTTAGTATGTCTGTACTGGCGGCGGCTGAATCTTGGAATAAATCTGAGTTATTGTCGCGATCACACCGAGTGGCAAATTGACACGAATCACACAGCTTGTTAGCTGCGGCTACTTGCGGGAATGGTTCTCCCTGTTCGTAACGTTCTAGCCAATAAGTAAGTTGATTTAACAGCTTATGCAGTTTTTGTCCAGTTTTCTGATGCTGAGTATTGTTATAAGTAAATTTCAGACTTTGGGGCTGTTCAGATTGGACAAACCAGTAAGTCATTGAAATCTGTTCTGGCAAATAATCGCTGGTTTCAGCTAATACATAGGGATATAAAAGTGTCTGCCAATTTTGTTCTACCCAACGGCGGTTTTGAGGTTTGGGGTAAGTTTTCCAGTCGAGGATTTGAGCAAGATCATCTGCAATCAATAAATCATAGATAACTGTCAGTAAATAATCTTGAACTTGCAATGTACGGCAATGTTCACTTTCACGGAATTGACTATTTGTGTCAGGTGTCAAAATTTCTGGTGCTGCACTAGCAAAAGCATTCATCCAGCATTGCAACTGGGTATCTTCTTGGACTAGGGAGGCAATGGGTAAGCCTAGTTCTCGTTGTTGCATCAGCAGGTGAAAGTGACTTCCCCAAGTCTGGCGTTCTTGTTGTTCTGGATTACCAGGGGAACTGATTTGCTCTAAATAAGTGTGTTGAAACAGACGTGGGCAACGTTCTAGTAAGTTTAGCTGCCCTTGGGATAATCGCATACAGCTAGTAGCTTGAGGCTTTTATCCATTTTAGGTTCAATATAGATAATGATGCTAGTTTAGGATGCCGCACCTGTAGGCGATCGCCTTTCCACTTGTTATAATTCACCCCTCAAGACTCGTAACTCTGCTTCTAAACGATCTGCTCGTTGTCGTTCTTGTTCAGCCCGTTGTCGCTCTTGTTCTACTTCTGTAGCTACCCAATTACCATTAGCATCATACCAACGTAACCACAGCCGTTCTATTCCTTGGAAAGTTCCCTGCCATAGCCCTAAGCCTAAGCTGACTTCAGATAGCCACAACTTATCTTCTGCAATTAGTTCTCGATAGCTACCGTCTTCGAGTCGAAAAGCTCGAAAATTATTTATATAGCGGTCAAATACAACGTAGTACGGAATACCCAAGATGCGCTCGTAAACTTCCCATTTAGTCGGAGGTTGATTGACTCCGCGCTCAGTTTCCCCCAAATCTTCTTTCTCTGTGCCAGGGGAAAGTAACTCTACAATAATTAGCGGTTTTACTTGTTCTTGCCACATTACGTAGCTCAAGCGCAAGTCCCACCCTTGATATAAACGCGGTACACCTACAACTGCAAACCAGTCTGGGCACTTGTACCAGTTCAGATGACGGGCATCGTAATAAAGGTTTAAATCAGTAGCAACAAAAATTTGCTCTGGTGGGTAGTTGGGCGGATTAAAGCTTTCTCGCAACAGTTGGGGTTGGAAATCGTGAAACTCATCAGGCAAACCAGGTTCCTCTGGATCTTCGCTCGGTAAGTCATACATTGTTGGTAAGACTTCCTGGGGTGGACGCGGTGGATCTGTCTGAATCATGATCGAGCCTATAATGACTGCCTAGCTTTAGGTTAATTGAGTTGGAATGGTATATGGCAGGGTATTGTGTCTTGCTTAACAGCTAAAATCACACTTTAGTTAGCACGAAGACACTGCCTTCGTTGCCGCGTCCAATTCGCAGATCCTGATCAAGATAGGTAATATCTAGCCAGCCTTGTTGATTGCGGCTATCTAGACCAAAATCAATTGCCGTAAATTTTGCTCCCGACTCAATTTGTTGAATAAAATCATCTGGCGATTGATAGCTCATTAAGCGTTGCAAACCCAGAATAGACCGCTCAAATTTAACTTGAACTCGACGCTCTGAAAGTGGCTCAAACGAAGCAGCAACGCTGACTAATCCTTCAAGGTAGGGTAAGCCATAAACTTCGGCAATGTTGTATACACTCTGCGTTTTGACGCGGATATACTGATATATTTGACCGAGTTTGAGTAATGGTAGTTGGTCAATATTTAATAGCCCCTTACTGGTGGTGTAGATTAATCTCCAGTTGCCATCAAGTAGTTCTCCAGCTTCGATCGGGCGCGGTGTGGGGTTGCGGTCTTCTAATTGAGCGATCGCCATTAAAATAGCTTGCTTATCTTGCTCTGTTGCCATTAAACCGCGATTTGTACCCGCGATCGCCTCTAGTAGTTCTGCTTTGCCTATCATCCCTCACCTCTATATTGATGCTAGTAAAAATTTAGATAATTTTTGTTGCTCAGATTCGCTGAGGCACATTACTTTTGCCTCTTACCTATCTGCATCAATCTTATAGCTTGATAATTTTTTTGACAGTTATCTTGACATTAACTGAAATTAATCTACCAATCCCTATTTTTTAAGTGATAAACTCTATATGTCTCAGTAGATTCATTTATTCGATCTAAATTTTTATATGCAAAAATCTGCTCTACGTGAAGAACCCCGCGAACAAAGAGCGGCTGTGATTCGCTCAAACCATGAGGCTTCTTTATTGGACTGGTTAGAAACAAACGGACGCTTGATAGCGCGTGATGTGCAAGAACCTGAGTATCCAGAAGCAGAAGAAGAAATCTCAGGCTTGATCGATGTTGATGATGTCACTTACGATGATATCGACGATGACGACGAAGTTCTAGATTTAGAAGAATAGCTGCCTCTATTGGAGAGGTTGTTAATATCTTTCAGGTGACATACGCGGTGTGTTGGCAAAAAAGAAAGCCGCACCGCGTTTAGTAGCTAATGGTTTTGTACACTGAGTGTGTGGTGTGTTGAAGAAATTTCGTGGACGCTAAATCATCTTCTCAATCGTCATTCAATCTCTCTGGAACTCTTCTGTTTGTAATACTTAGTGTCGTACTAAGTTTAGCAGCACTGATTTTTGACTGGGCAGCGAATCAACTACCTTGGCAACCAATATCGCTGACATTTCCTCTGTTAATTTCTGCTCTAGCAACGGCTAGTTTAGGGTATTGGGTAGTACCGCTTCTCCAAAAGCTAAAAACTGGCCAAGTTATTCGAGAAGATGGCCCTCAAAGTCATTTAAAAAAAGCAGGCACTCCGACAATGGGCGGGGTGTTTTTTGTACCTGTGGCGGTGGGAGTTGCCTTAGTATTATCTGGCTTTGCTGCTCCTGTTATTGCCGTATGTATACTCACACTAAGCTATGCTGCAATCGGCTGGCTGGACGATTGGCAAATTCTACGCCGTAAGTCGAATAAGGGCATTTCTCCTCGGATGAAACTTGCTTTACAGATTGGATTTGGAGCGCTGTTTTGTCTATGGCTGGCTTGGTTTCAATCGGGCAGTATAACAGCGATCTCTTTACCATTTGGTTTTGTTTTACCATTAGGGTTACTATTTTGGCCTTTGGCTGTGTTTGTGCTTGTGGCAGAAAGTAACGCTACCAATTTGACAGATGGTGTTGATGGTTTGGCAGGTGGAACAGTTGCGATCGCTTTTTTAGGATTAGGTGCTTTAGTTGCTCCCAGTTCAACTAGCTTAATGATTTTCTGTGCTTGTATGAGTGGCAGTTGCTTAGGCTTTTTAATTTATAACCGCAACCCTGCTCGTGTTTTCATGGGGGATACAGGTTCTTTGGCACTAGGAGGAGCTTTAGCGGGTGTAGCTTTGTTGACTAATACCCTTTGGGCGCTATTCATCCTAAGTGGGATCTTTTTTGTGGAAACTCTCTCAGTAATGGCGCAGGTAAGCTATTACAAAGCAACCAAAAACCCAGACGGTGTAGGAAAGCGCTTATTCAAAATGGCTCCTTTACATCATCATCTCGAACTTTCTGGTTGGTCAGAATTACAAGTAGTTGCTGTTTTTTATACAATCAACACTATTTTGGCTGTTTTATGTCTGTGGCTAGGTTAAGCGATTGGTAGTTTAACAAAGCCTTCTTACATAGATAATGCCTGCACCCAACCTGAAGGCTAAATTCATCGACGGTAGATAAAATTTGCATCTTAGCCAATGTCTGAACCAGCCGTCCAATGTAGTTTGAGACTGTGTAAAAAATACCCGCTCTGGGTTATCAAACCGCCAGACATTAGGTACTCAAACTCTTTAATTGACTATATATGTGTTTCTCTTTTTACTAACCTGAGTTTTTACACAATCTTGTATTGTATTTGAACCCCACTTGCTCAACTCCCCAAACTCTCTGCACACAACCAGTACATCACAATGCCTAATTAAGCAAAGCTACATCTTAAATTCAATTAATATTTTCAACATTCGCTTGCGAACCATGATCAGCTTTTTGGGTTGAAGTTTGAGAAGGCTCTAAAGATGGAGCTTCAAATACTTTTGATTTCAACTGTTCTAGAATTATGCAAATTTCACTTGGTACTTCAGAAGACTTAATATTGTCATTATTAATACAGCGGTTCTCAATCGGGTGAAATATAGCAACAGCAGTGAGTGAACCAGCCAATAATGTCTTTTGTCGTTACGGCAGCGAGAGCATCCGTGATCGCTTGGTCTAACTCTGCATAAGTTCGTGCGGTCCGTGCACGCAGAAACTCTTTGACCTTAGACCAACAGTTCTCAATTGGGGAAAAATAGCCGCGAGTAGGGAGACAAGTAGACGACTGTTGCTCCAACCGCAACAATTGCCTCACGGATACCAGTAACTTTGTGTGCAGGGAGGTTATCCATGACCACACATGCGCCAAGCCAGAGATCAGGGATAATTCACTTAAAAAATAAAAAACAATAGAACAATGATGAGGTAAACCAGTTGAGGGCAAGAGATGAGAGCGAGTTTGATCCAATCACTGGAAAATGTTAAAGATTTCCGCGCAGTTCAC
>JAHHHE010000065.1 GCA_019359535.1 Gloeocapsa sp. UFS-A4-WI-NPMV-4B04 | reverse complement strand
TTGCCTATGCTGTGATTAATGGGGTTCAAAAAAGAGGAGAAAAGGGAAACCACAGTACAAAACGTATAAGATTTAACTCTACTTCTTCTGCTTAATTGTTTGTTACATACTTATAAAATTCCCCCCAAACTTACTTATTACTCACGATTACGTTTGTATCTTACGCAAGATATCAGCAATTTGTAATGTTTCTTCATGAAATTGAATTTGCAGATACGCCCTAAAGTTTCACGATAAATACAAAGCTACAATCCTAGCTTTGAGGCATTTAACCTGGTAGCAAACTAGGGAATGAAGTTTTTTCTAAAAAGCTTGAGGATACTAAAAAAGTACGTTTACTTCGACTAGATCGATGTCAATATATTTTTAGAAGAGTTACAAAGTATATTTTTATTTTTAATCTTTAACTTTAAATACAGTTAATTAAGATGTATTTAGGTTTCTGATATTGAATAAGTCAACAAAAAACTCCTTCTATTAATAAACAGAAGGAGTTAAAAACTGAAAATTAACTGTACTGAAATTTTAGGCTTGGAGCATTCCACCAGCAGCTTGAAAGCGGGCGCGGGCTCTTTTAAGAGCAAGAGTAGCCTGAATTTGTTCTTGACGAGTAGCGTTTTGAGATTGATTAACTCTGGCTTCCGCTTCTCTATAAGCAGTACGAGCAGCATCTAAGTTAATCGTATCGCCGCGTTCTGCACCGTTGACGAGAATTGTTACTTCATCGTTTTCAACTTCGGCAAATCCACCCATTAAGGCGATCGCTACCCAAGGCTGATTTTGGCTAGGGCGAACTCGCATTACGGCGGTATCTAAGGCTGTTAATAGCGGCGCGTGTCCACTTAAAATACCTAATTGACCAGTTGTACTGGGCAAGATTACTTCTTGGGCAGTAGCATCCCAAACAATTTTGTCTGGCGAAACTACACGAACGGTTAGAGCCATAGGGGTTAGGAGGGGTCAGGGATTAGGGGTTAGGGAGCGGAGGAGCTTTCTTAGCAGGGGAGCAGGGGAGCGGGGGAAAATCTATCTTGTACTTTCTCTAGCCTTTTGCCTCTTGCCCCTTGCCTCTTGCCTTTAATTTCTAGCTTTTCATTTTGTCGGCTTTGGCGATCGCTTCATCAATGTTGCCGACCATGTAGAAAGCTTGCTCTGGCAGATCGTCGAGCTGACCAGATAAAATCATTTGGAAGCCCTTAATTGTTTCTTCCAGCTTCACATATTTGCCAGGAGAACCAGTGAAGATTTCCGCCACAAAGAACGGTTGAGATAAGAAGCGCTCTAGCTTGCGCGCTCTAGCTACTACAACGCGATCGTCTTCAGACAATTCATCTAAACCAAGAATGGCGATGATGTCTTGAAGTTCTTTGTAGCGCTGTAGAGTTGACTGAACTTCACGCGCAGTGTTGTAGTGTTCTTCACCCACTACGCTAGCTTGTAACATGGTGGAAGTTGAATCTAGGGGGTCAACAGCTGGGTAAATTCCTTTGGATGCCAAGCCGCGAGACAGCACTGTTGTAGCATCCAAGTGAGCAAACGTGGTTGCTGGTGCTGGATCGGTCAAGTCGTCGGCGGGGACATAGACCGCCTGAATTGAGGTGATTGACCCTTCGTTGGTAGAAGTGATCCGCTCTTGCAGTTCACCCATCTCTGTTGCCAGAGTTGGTTGGTATCCTACGGCTGAAGGCATCCGACCGAGTAGCGCCGATACTTCGGAACCAGCTTGCACGAACCGGAAGATATTATCGATAAACAGTAGTACGTCCTGCTTACTTACATCCCGGAAATACTCAGCCATCGTCAAGGCTGCTAGTCCTACGCGCATTCTTGCTCCTGGTGGCTCGTTCATCTGACCATAGACCAGCGCCACCTTGGAGTCACCGAGATTTTCTTCGTTAATAACCCCGGATTCTTTAAATTCGTTGTAAAGGTCATTACCTTCTCTGGTGCGTTCGCCCACACCGCCAAATACGGAGACACCGCCGTGAGCTTTGGCAATGTTGTTGATCAGTTCTTGAATGATGACGGTCTTACCTACACCAGCACCACCAAATAGACCAATCTTGCCGCCACGACGATAAGGAGCTAGCAAGTCAACGACTTTGATGCCTGTTTCAAACACCGATGGTTTTGTTTCCAAGTCGGTAAACTTGGGGGCGGAGCGGTGGATGGGGAAGGTTTCCTCATTATTCACAGGCCCCATGTTGTCTATGGGTTCACCTAGTACGTTGAAAATCCGACCTAGAGTCGCAGGCCCAACTGGTACACTGATCGGAGCGCCAGTATCTGCCACTTCCATGCCACGAATCAAGCCATCGGTCGTACTCATAGAAACAGCCCGCACCTGGTTATCGCCCAGTAGCTGCTGCACTTCGCAGGTAACAGAAACTTCCTGTCCGGCTTCGTTTGTGCCTTTAATTGTCAATGCGTTGTAGATCTGGGGCATTTTACCCTGAGGAAATTTAGCGTCTACAACTGGGCCAATGATTTGCGTAATGTAGCCAATATTTGCTTTTTCTGCGGTGGTGACCATGCTCTCGCCTATATATGTAATTCAGCTATCTGGTATATGCAGATAAAATACCGTCCTTAAGATTATCACTGAAAGGGCCGTGAAAGCATTTCATAAGGGTATTTGATCTAAAAATAGCTCCACTTCATTTTAAAAGGCATAGCAGCCGAAAAATTAGCTCAGAGTTAGTAGAGTACATCTCGGTTAGTAATGTTGAGTCCTCGCAGATCCCCCCTAGCCCCCCAAAAGATGTGGGGAATATAGCCCCCTTAAAAAGGGGGTTGGGGGATCTCAAGTCTTAACCGAAAAGTATTGCCGAGTTAATAGAATACAGTTTCCCTTGCTACTGCTATAGCTAAAAATAGAGACTTGGGGCAAGATAAGTGATCGCAATTGTAAACGCTGTTTTAGCCAATTCTTTTAATGAGCGCCACTGTTGGCGATCGCTCTATTACAACAAATAATCACTAGGGTGACGCTACAATACATGACGCTTGTAAAACAACAAAATTGCCAGTATTAAAAACAGCACAGCGTTCTTTAAGGTTGACTAACGCTGGTATATTTCCCTGTTGTAACTGATTTATAGCTTCGCTAGCGGCGGGTTGATATTGACTAATCCAGCCACTTTCAGCTAGATAATTTGGCGCAAATGCTGAGTGTTCCACTAGCCAGAAATCTACCCCATACTTTTGAATAAAGCTCTGTACTTGGTTTAAATTAGAACTGTACTGAGCCTCTATTAAATCAATTGTCCGCTTCCGAATCTCAGCATAATAGCCTTTGTGGTAAGGCACAGGAAAGCCTGTTCCTCCTACCAATATTGAGCGCTTGGTAAATGACGGTAGATTTACTGTCTCTTCGGTTAAAGATGCAATTAAAATATCTTTTGGTTGTTGAGCAAAGAATTTATATAAAGCTGGTGCTTGTCCTACAGCATAATCAGTTTTGGGAAACTCTTTAAAGAAAACTGGATGGATTACAAGTGCAGTTAATAATAAAGTAGCTAACCCTAACGCTAACCTCTGTCGCTCTTTTAAAGTTTTATCTTTTGCTTTTTGCCTTCTTGCTCTTGCCCAAAGAAATAGTGAATCTAACATTACAGTTAAGGCAATTCCACCAGCTAAAGCTGTAACAATTCTCAGGCTATGCTCTGTATAACGGCTGGGAAGATGCAGTTTAAATAACAGTGCATGGGCCATAAAAAACATTACCAATGAAGCAAGCGTGATTTGAAGTAATATCCTCACTTTTGTCAATTGCTTAAGCAGAGGAAATAGTAAGGGAAATAGTAGCAATAACAAAGGTAATGCTAATGCTAACAAGAGTGGCACTACAGTACCAAACTTGGGCATTATGCCGCTACGCTGTCCAGTAAACCAATAATCCCCCAA
Organism: Gloeocapsa sp. UFS-A4-WI-NPMV-4B04; assembly: GCA_019359535.1. Taxonomy (GTDB): domain Bacteria; phylum Cyanobacteriota; class Cyanobacteriia; order Cyanobacteriales; family Chroococcidiopsidaceae; genus JAHHHE01. Next base: position 21,766 of record JAHHHE010000065.1, on the reverse strand, counting down.
ATTAGGAATAAAAAACTTGCTTAATCCATTTGGGCCAAACTCTAGTAATGTTTTTGCCTCAGCTGCTGTAATTACTGGCCCATATTTAGAGGATTTCAAGGCATAGATAGACAGCACTAGAATGGCAACAAAAAGAGAAATACCGCAGAACAAATAATCACGCTTGTTTTGCGAAAGATAAGGACGTTTATTTTTCCAGTGTAGGAGTTGCAAAATTAGGATGCCAGCACAGATAAATACAGCCTGGGGATAGAATAATCCTAAAAGTGCGATCGCAACACAAATTCCTAATAAAGACCGTCGCAACAAATAGTACAGAAATGCTGTAAAAAATGGATATATAAAAGCTACAGCCGTACCTGAAACTAAATCATCTCGCAGCCATAAATATTGATTTAGCAGCAAAGAAGCAATAAATCCTGCCATTGGTACTGGTAGCAGTTGCAAGCAAATACCAAAACAGTAAGCAGTTGTAATTAAACCCAGCACTATTGGTAAGAATTTACTTAACAGAATGGGATCAATTCCTACTGTTGCAAATAAGCGATATAAGGTGCTGTAGCCTAACGGTGCAACTGATTGAAAATAATCGGCAATCCAATCATTAGGAAACAACGAAGGATCTAAAAACCGCCGCATCCAAAATACGTGCTGTCGTGCATCATCTTGGACAACGTACTCGCTACTAAAAGCTATTTGCAGCCCCAATAATCCATAAATTGCGGCAAATGTCAAGCTTAAACTAAACCAAAATACGATGTGATTGAATGTTTTAGTTCCTGGGGCAGTTAACAATTTGTGTAGGTACATATATCTCTAAAATTGAGGTGGCAGTTATTTGCGGATCACAATCCAGCCTGCCTTGATGACAATAATGCGATCGCTTATTTTTAGCATTGCTAGCTAGACTTTTTACTTTTCTTCCTTAGTGGGTTTTAATTACATAGTTCATATTTTTTAAGACAAGTCATATAGATAAACAAATGAACCTTCTTGCTTAAATACATCAATTTGTTTACCGAACTGATCGAGGTATTCTGTAATTCTTTCACTTTCTTTATCCCAACTACGGACATGAGAAAATATTATCCACACTCTTCTATTACCACGTAACTTATCTAAATCGCTTTTATATCGCTGCCATTCTGCTTCTGAAGTACCTTGTCCATCTATTTTATCCAAATCATCTATTCCTAATATATAATCTCCTTTTTGATAACCAAACTTATTTGTATAATACTTAAATTGATATTCGGCGCGTTGATAAACGTAGATAATATCTTCAGCTTGTTGATGATTTTTAATATAACTAATAACAGGTCTAAGTTCTTGTTTTTGATATGGTTTAAATATTAAATAGCTAGCAGTTCCTATAGGTGGAACCACTAATAATATCAAAACAATAGTACCTATTTTTGCAAAAAATGTATGACGAGTTTTATGTTGAATTACAGCTATTCCTTCTCCAATTAGCAGAGTGAAAAACGGAACTAAAAATAGTACTAATCTGCCATCAAAAGGGTACTTCTGTAAATACGCAGCTAAATAAGTAATAAATAATGGAGATAGTAATATAAGTAGAAATTTTTTGTTCTTTAAAAATAGTGAAATACAACCAACTAGAAAAGCAAGGATAGCAAGCCAAAGAAAAACATCAGGAAATCCTAATGGTTTGTGAAAAAACTCAATAAACCTTGTAAGTAACCAAGTGAAATCTAAAACAGACGCTGGAAAAGTGCCGCGACTTGCCCAGGATTTGTATAAATCTTCTTGACTTGCTAAATTTTTCAATGAAACAAAATAAAAACAAACAAAACTAAGCGTCCAAATTGTATAAATTCCTAAAAGCTTTATAGTTTTTAATAACTTATTTTCAAATAAACTTATTAATAAATAGCTAATTCCTATACCTGCTAAAATAAAAATAGCGGGATAAGAAAACCAAATAGCAATAGCGCCGACAATTCCAAAAGTTAGGATTTGAACAAAGTTTAGTTTTTTACCGTTTATTTGCATTAATACTAGGCATAAAAGCACTGCGACCGCGACATCACTTGAATATTGTTTTACTTCTGTTGCATACCCAAGCCAAATATGTAAAGTAGAAAAAAGAGTTAGCGCTATTATGGCAGCTTGTGGCTGTAGACATTGTTTTGCTAATTTATAAAAAAGAAACAAAGAAATAATTGCAGAGAATAAAGGAAATAGTCTCAGTGCATATTCATTATCTCCAAATATTTTGATTGCTAATTTTTCTATAAATAAAAACCCAATCGGCGCTCCTTGGTCGTAATCTAAAGGTTGTAGCAGTTCTAAATACGAACGATTAACAATATTTAGTGCTAATGCTGCTTCGTCATTCCATAGAGAACGATTAGATAAATATTGAACAACACGAACTAAAATACCAAAATAAATAATTGTCCAAGGCAGTCTTGGCGGAGAGAATAAATAATGGCTGACTTTTTGATTAAATTTATTTTTTTTAAAGCGTTTAAATACATCTTGCATAAAAATTAAGTTTTAGAAGCGTAGAGACTGTTTTTTATTACCATGAATAGTTTGCAGTGTTGCTAGATATTGCCTTAAGAAAGGCAAACCTGCGATCGCAGGTATTATATATCGTGAAGTACAAAGCAAGCCCAAAGCAGCAGCCGTTGGCGCATTGAAGTACGGTTGGTAAAGCGCAATTAAGGCAGCGTCACGAGTACCAACACCAGCAAACGTCAGTGGTAGTAACCCAGCTAAAATTGCTAGCGGAGATAAGGCAAGATTAGTAATAAAAGGTGTCCACGCTTTCAAGGCAAGGATAAAGAACCAAATCTGCACCAAATGGAGAAACCAAATAAACACAGAAGTAGTAGCAATCTTGAATAACTGGCTTTTGTCTTGCCAAAAGTAATTGTGCATTTCATTCCAAGAAGCGCGCAAGTTTTCTATTTTAGGGCGAAATTTTTTAGGGGCGATCGCACGTCCTAGAATAAAAAATATCTGAGTAAATTTCCGCGAACTCAATAGTAGCAGTCCAATAACAAGCCCCAAAGTAACACTACTCGTCATTACCAAAAAAAACCAATCTTTTTGCTGATAAAGTATCAGCCCAAATACACACCATAGTAATAGCGACAGGAGATCACAAGCTTTTTCAAAAACTACCAAAGAAAGAGACAAAGCGCCATTTAAATGTCCTCGTTCTTTCATAAAATAAGCTTTGGCAATATCTCCCATCTTTGATGGCAGCACCATATTTAGCACACTTGCTGCCAAAATTAAGCGATTCGCTTCACCAAACTTTAGGGAATTTGCCTCTCGCCTCTTGTTAGGCATTAGCTGTTGCAGTCGCCAAGCGGTAAGCATTGTAATCGGTACAACCATACCCAAGCTGACAGCCATCCACCAGCGATCGCAATTTTGAAATACCTGTATTAGCCTGGGAAAATCAATTTTCGAGTAGATAATCGCCAAAATAATCAAACTTACAGCGATCGAAATTAGTCGTTTCATTGCTTAAAAACGGCGCTTTAACTTCAGTGGTTGATTTGGAGTCAGTATTCGTACTTCCTCCGTCAAATCCAGCCAAGGTTGTAATTGCCCTGACTGAAAAGTACGACTCATAACTACATAAATTGAAGTCTGATCGCAGCCAATACCAGCAGTGATAACCTTATCCCAAGACTCGGCTTGCAGTTCATCACTAATACACCACCCATTCTCCCACCGCAACTGTCGCTTGAAGCGAAAAGGGGCATCATTCTTGCCCGTAATCAACATCTTTTGCAGTAACTTCCTAACCAAATTGGGAAAGAAGCGCCCAACTGTAAGCATGACAATTCGCAGGATAAGTAAATTGATTGGTGTCATCTGCTTTTGCTTCGCCCAGCCTAACTGCCCTGCGATCGCAATTTCGTCGTCACTGATATTAACTTGATATCCAGCAATCAGATGAGCTACGCAATTTTTTACCTTACCTTTATCCCGCACCTGTAGCGAAATTTGTGTATCAGCAGTAATTAACTGATTGTCACGAAATAATTTAAATACGCCACCCTTATTTAACGCCAGATAAAGTTCTGTATTTTGACGGCGATCAATCAAGATTTTCGCTTCTTTCAGCCACAAACGTCCGTTAGGGCGAGGTAGGGGTGCGGGTCGATTTGGCACAAAATCACGCCATGCTAGTAAATAATTCCAGGTATGATGTCCAATAATGTGGTCATCAGCGTAGCAAGGTGCAAGATTATTTGCTAGTCCAGCCAAAAATCCGTCATTAATTCTTAGTGCTTCAGGCATCCAGCGCCCGACTAACTCGAAACCGTGCGGAAAGAAATTATAAGTGTTGCGACTGGTGTACTCGCCGCCGTAAGATCCATCGGGATGCAGAAAGTAAGCGGCTAACTCAACTGCTTTAATCAGCGCTTCTTTGATCCGAACATCTGGTTTAAGTTGGTAAATTGAGGCTAAACAGGAAATCGTTAGCGTGTGGTAGCCAGGATCGCAGCCTTCGTATTCCTGAAACCAGCCTTCAGGATTCTGCCAAGATAGCACCCGTTCTAGACGTTGGGCGATCGCGCGATCCCACTTTGAATGCAATAATCTAGACAAAAGTTCTAGACACAGCACAATCAAAGCTTGATGGTTTGTTAATTGCCCGCTTTCGTGATGATCTGCCAGCCAGTCTGCCCGCTTGCTAAAAAAGCGCAGCATGGTTGTATTGTCTAGCCCTAGCAAGGTATAACTTTCAATGCAAGCTAGCAGTGAAAAAGCTGCTGCCCCACTAGCACGTTCATAGGGAAAATAATCATCACAGGAACCATCCTTGTGAGAACTGCGGGCAGCGTAAAGAATCCCCGCCTCAACCCAATCTTTAATTACTTGCTGTTGATAGAAGGGATTGTCTGGTACATCAGTATCATAAGCCAAGGCAAGCGGCCAGACAAATTCTTGCGCCATCCCACTAGGAAAATCAATAATCTTGTAGTGCCAAAAATTGCGGTCAAAGCAACCATAAGTAGGACTATGAGGGTTGCGATCTAGGAGTGTCAACAGTTTAGGGATATGCGCCAGCGCTTCACGGGCAAATAGTTCTTTAGTCATAAGAAAATAGGAGTCAGGGATCCGGGAAAATCAAACCCTAGCCTCTCGCCTCCGGCCTCTCGCCTCTTGCCTCTCGCCTCTCGCCTCTACTTGAATCTGCATCCGATCGCCGCATCCGTAACTGCACTTCCTCCACCAATTTACGATTTGCTGACATTAAATCTGCTACTAGCCCAAACATCCACAACTGAAAACCAATCAAAATTAAAATCGCCGCCAAAATTAAGCTAGGTATCCTCGTGCGTTCAGAACCAGCCACAAAGAATATTAGCCAGCGTACACCAATTATTACCCCTAAACTGAACGGCACACTTCCTGCCAGTAGGAAAAAGCGCAACGGCTTGTAAAGCATGAAAATGCGCAGGATCGTGAATAGCGATCGCACAACATAGGAAGGAATGCTTTTAACTAAGCGTGAAGGGCGTAAAACAGAGTTAGTTCTAATTGGTACAGACGTAATCGCCATCCCCTTTTGCCCAGCTTGAATAATTGTTTCCAAGGTGTAGGTGTAATTGTTAAATACATTTAGTTGTAAGGCTGCTTCACGGCTAAAGGCACGAAAGCCACTAGGCGCATCAGGAATATTTGTTTTGCTGGCAAGCCGCACTACCCAACTACCGAGATTTTGCAGCAGCTTTTTCGTCGGGGAAAACTGTTTCGTTTTCCAAATCGGTCTTGCGCCAACGACAATTTCAGCTTGACCTAATAAAATTGGCTTAATTAGTTGAGGAATGTCATCAGCACAATATTGATTGTCTGCATCGGTATTGACAATAATATCTGCCCCTGCTTTGAGACTAGCTTGCAACCCAGCCATAAATGCTTTTGCCAAGCCTTGATTGGTCGTAAATTGAATAATATGATCAACACCATTTGCCTTGGCAACCTCGACAGTTCGATCTTTGCTGCCGTCATTAATTACTAGCCACTCTATAGTGTCAATACCAGGCAAGTGACGCGGTAGTGCTGCTAGGGTAGTTCCTAGTGTGCGCTCCTCGTTATAACAAGGAATTTGGATAATAAGTTTGGTCATCGTAGAATGAGTACAGCTTTACCCAGCCAAAGAGTAACGATTCGATTACCGCGCCTTTACTTGCATGGGGATCGATTCAATGGCATTGAAGCTTTATTTAGTTCAATAGTCTTCAGACTATGAATAGCTGTCACTCTCGTCAAGTAGTCGAGATTGTTCTATATTTTCAAAAAAGTTAAATGATGGCGATCGCATTGGGTTGCATATATCTTCGTTCGGCTTAATTCATTCAACCCGCAACTAAACATCGGCAGGATTAAGCCGCATTATTTCCCAAGTTGTGTAGGTTCCAATCGGACTCCAAATCACATACGGCAGAAGTAACGCCGCAGCCCAACCAGAAATTGGTAATACTGTCAATGCCAAAATAATCCCTAAAATCGCCCCAATTCCCCCAATAATTGTACCTACTTTAACACTGCGAAGCCTCAGCATTCCTGGGTTATAAGCGACTGTAACAATTTCTACGAGTAAGTAGAACCCCATCAATAGCCAGTTTCTAGTATTTTCCCAAACAATATACGCTGACCAAGCACCACAAATAAAAACAGTAATCCAAATTAGCGGAATCGCCTTCTCAAAAGTTAGCCAGCTAGGGCGACGCAAGCGTTTAAACCACTGAATATCTTTAGGCGTAATTAAGTTGGCAAAAAGCGCAACTAAGAAAGTTACACCCCCAATCACCATCCAGGATCTAATCATCGCCCGTTACCCTTCACTACGCCACGCTGTCAATACTTATACAGGAATTGTGTCAGGTTACAACATTAAGAGTAATCAACCGTTAGTTTGAACCTCAGCTGAGTTAAAAGTGCATAGATGCGTCGCGGCTTGTCGTCAGACATCGCTTGCTATCCAGTTTTTGCAGACGGCTCTTAGTGCTAAAGTTTAATTTCTACTTAGCTCTACCAGTTCGCTGTTTTGCCTTTTCATAGGCTGCGTCATGTTCATCAAAACTTACCACAAATACCCGTTTAGGTGCTGAAGATTCGTAGACACGGTACACTAGACGATAGGAAATTCCAGCCCATTCTATTTCTAAAGTACGGTAGTCCTTCAACTTTCCGGTTAAAGTGTGATTAGGGAAACCGCCACAAAGGTAAGGATCAGTCATCAGGATAGGTTTGTAGATATCTCTGAAATCTTCTTGTAATTCAGCTGTCAAGGCTGGTAAGTCTTCACTTTCAATCTTTGGGTGTTTCTGGAAAAGATAGTTGGATTTCATATCCACGTTCTTTTAATCGCTTGTTCATTGCCTCTACGTCGATTTCTTCTCCAATTTCACCCTCGGCTATCCACTCTGTACTTTCCAGAAATTCCAGTTCTTCCTTAGTTGGTTCTTGTGTCTTCCTGTCAGTAAAGTTTACAGTACGAAACCAATCTTCATCTGGTATTTGTAGAGCTGCTGCTGAAACTTGGTTGATGCGACGCAATAAATCTTGATGTGCTTTTCGATCAGTTGGCGCGACATCAATTTCCATTTCTAGACTTTTTATTAGGTAGTCTAATTCCTTAAGCACACTCTCTAAGGGATGTAATTTGCTTCCTTTTGACATGGTATGCCTACTACTATTGCGTTCATCTTAACTGAGCAGTGATTTCCTGCACTAATCTCCGCTTAAAGATACTATTTTATTTCTCATCCAAGCGCGAAATAATTTTAGTAAAGCAATTTCTCCGATAGTTTTACTCTGTTCAATAAATGAGCTTATTTCAGTCACCGATACTAGGGAAAGGCAATACTAAACTCGCACTCAATATATTTATCTTCTTCCAGGTAATAAAATTTTAAATCTTGTCCGTTATATCTCCAAAGTTCATTCACACCTAGCGCTGCATAAATCCCAAATTTATTAATATAGCTGCTAGTAATGTCAATTTCAATTGCTAAGTCAGGCGGTGGATCAGTTGCTAAATCGAGCGTTTGATTACTTCTAACAACTGCCTCATTCTGAATATAGTAGCAACTATCTGGTTCTATTCCTGTATTTGCTATTTTTCGCTTCAGGGTTGTGGAACCAGCGCTTTTAATTTCTATTTCTAGTTCTTCAACTAAGGCAAAAATCAAACGAGCAAACTGAATTTTAGGGTTCTCATGTTCAAAAAGCGGAGTCATAATTTCTAAAGTGCCACAGTCATAAGCAAATCGAGAACCTCTGTCTTCGCCTGTTTCTTTCAGTAAAGTTTCAAAGGTTTCCCAGCTAATGTTCCGTAGCACCGTTCTTTGCTCGGCTGGAGTTGAGGTAGTAATCATCTCAAATTACAATCAGCAAATAAGGTGGGCATTATCCACCCTACAAATTTAACCAAAAATACTACCAAAGAACTCTACAGCTTCCTTCAAAGTTGTAATAAAAACATCAATTTCTTGACGGGTGTTGTAGAAAGATAAACTTGCCCTTGCAGTAGATTGAGCTACTAGGTAGCGATGTAATGGCTGTGTACAATGATGTCCAGCACGGATAGCAACTCCGGCTTGATCTAGAATTGTCGATAAGTCGTGCGGGTGAACATCTCCAGCAGTAAAGGACGCAAGGGCGGCTCTACCTAATCCTGCTACTTTAGGTAATGGCCCATAAGTGCGGATTTCAGGAATTTGTGCCAATTGCTCGAATAAATAGCCTGTTAATTGAGCTTCGTAGGTATAGATTTTATCCATTCCTATATTGCTAAGGTAGTCAACAGCTGCGCCTAAGGCGATCGCTTCTGCAATTGCTGGTGTCCCCGCTTCAAATTTATGCGGCAAATCTGCATAAGTGGCATGATCTAGGAATACATCGGCAATCATCTCACCACCGCCCAAAAATGGCGGCATAGAGCGCAGTAAATCCAACTTGCCATACAAAAACCCGATCCCAGTTGGAGCGCACATTTTATGCCCAGAAGCGACTAGCCAGTCACAGTCCATCAATTGCACATTGATAGGCATATGAGGGACACTTTGGCAAGCATCTATTAAAACTTTCGCGCCATATTTGTGAGCGATCGCAATAATTTCTTGTACTGGATTAATACAACCCAAAGTGTTAGAAACGTGAACAGTAGAAACAAGCTTAGTCTTATCTGAAATTAGGGACTTAAACTGTTCTAAATCAAATTCTTCAGTATCTGTTAATTCCACAAACTTCAGCACTGCACCTGTTTTTTGTGCGAGTAACTGCCAAGGAATTAAATTACTGTGGTGTTCCATTACAGAAAGGATAATTTCATCGCCTTGCTGTAAATTACTTGTACCCCAACTGTAGGCAACTAAATTAATCGCTTCAGTCGCATTTCGAGTGAAAACAATTTCTTGTCGTGAAGCAGCATTTACAAAAGCAGCAACTTTATCTCGCGATCCCTCATAAGCATCTGTAGCTTTGGCACTTAGGGTATGCACACCGCGATGTACGTTGGAATTGTATTGTTCGTAGTAGTCCCGCAGTGTGTTTAAAACTAATAGGGGTTTTTGAGAAGTAGCGGCGTTGTCTAGGTAGACTAATGGTTTGCCGTTGACTTCTTGGTGCAAAATTGGGAAGTCAGCACGGACTTGATCGGCGAGGGTTTTTTCTTTAGTAAAGGTCATTTTGAATTAAGTAATAAAGAGTTATCTAACCGCCTTCACGAAGTGTAGCGCCAGCGTTTAGACGCAGAGGACGCAAAGGATTTTTTAAGTAACTGCTAGACGTTGATGGTTAACAGCTACTGAGAGTGTTTCTCGTAGTGAGGCTAGGGGGAGTTGATTGATGATTTCTGTGGCGAAAGCGGTAATTAATAAGTTACGAGCATCATTTTCGTCAAGTCCACGACTTTGCAGGTAAAATATTTCTTCGTCTTCTAACTGACTAACAGTTGCCCCGTGACTACACTTAACATTATCTGCCGTAATTTCTAGTTGGGGTTTTGTATCAACTCTGGCTTTAGGTGATAACAGTAAGTTACGGTTTAATTGGTTAGCATTTGTTAATTGTGCAGGTTTCGGAACAAAGATTTTGCCGTTAAATACTACATGAGCTTTATCAGCCACAATACATTTGTGTAACTGGTTGCTAGTACCGTAAGGATAGTTAAGAGCGATCGCACTATGAGTATCTGCCACTTGTTGACCAGCTATCATAGTTAAACCATTCAAGGTAGTTTCTGTTTGTTCGCCAGTCTGGAATACCTCTAAATTGTGCCGCGACAGTTTGCCACCTAAAGTAATTGCACTACAGGTATAGTGACTATCACGCGCCTGAGTTACAGCCGTTTTCCCAATATGAAATGCCTCTACACTCTCTCGCTCAACTCTAGTGTGACTAACTTGGGCATTCTCCGCTAGTACGATTTCCGTAACACTATTAGTGAAATAAGGGGTTAGGGATTGCGAATTAGAGGTTGGGGAAGAAATGTAGTCCTCAATCAGCGTTACAGAACTACCCAATTCCGCCACTATTAGACAACGAGGTTGAGAAATTATTGGTGTATTGCCAGAAGTCGAAATAAACAGTAGATGAATTGGTGTTTCAACTACAACATTTTTCTCTACCCATACTACAGCTATATCTGTAATTCCAGCTGTATTGAGGCTAGTAAACACCTCTTGTACACCTTGATGCTGTGCTAAATAGTCTTTTACACGAGAGCGATGAGTTATTGGCAATCCAGCTAAATTGCTGACTACAACACCATCCGGCAAATCTGCAACGGATGACAAATCAGCTGCATAAACACCATTTACAAATACCAAACGGCTGTTAACTGCTTCTGGTAAGGTGAGAGATTTTATGTCCGATAAACTGATTGCTGATTGCTCACTAACAGCTTGAAATGTAACCTGACGCAGCGTAGACAAATCAGTAAATCGCCATTCCTCGTCATTTCTACTGGGTATAGTGTATTGACGTGCTAAACTTGCAGCGCGATCGCGTAATTCTTGCACCCAAGCCACTGTTTCTGGTTCAATTACCTGTATTAGCCCTTGGCACTGTTTTACCAACTCAGTTAGATAAGGATCGCGATCTGCTAAAACAGATGTTACGAACTCATCCGGGTTAGGAATTGTACTAGGCGAAACTTGGATACTCATCGTGTCCCCACCTCCATGATTGCAGCATCTTCTAGCAACCAGTCATAACCACGCGACTCTAGTTCTAACGCCAATTCCTTACCACCACTGGTAATAATCCGTCCTTGTGCCATTACATGAACAAAGTCCGGCACAATATAGTTGAGTAGCCGTTGGTAATGAGTAATTAGGATCGTCGCATTTTCAGGGCTAGTTAGCTGATTTACGCCATCAGCAACAATCTTCAGAGCATCAATATCTAACCCCGAATCCGTCTCATCCAGAATTGCCACCTTTGGTTCTAGCAACGCCATTTGCAGAATTTCATTCCGCTTCTTCTCGCCACCAGAAAACCCCTCATTTAAACTGCGGCTAAGAAAAGCAGGATTCATCTTCACTATTTCCAGCTTTTCCTGCACCAATTCATCAAAATCAAACGAGTCTAATTCCTCCAATCCCTGCTGCTTCCGCCGAGAATTGTAAGCAACACGCAAAAAATCTAAATTACTGACACCCGGAATTTCCAACGGATACTGAAACGCTAGAAAAACCCCCGCCCTAGCTCTTTCCTCTGGTTCCATTTCCAGCAGATTTTCTCCCTGAAAAATCACCTCACCGCCAGTCACATCATAAGCTGGGTGTCCCGCCAAAACCTTAGAAAACGTACTTTTACCAGAGCCATTTGGCCCCATAATCGCATGAATTTCTCCCGCCTTAACCTCAAGGTTTATTCCCTTAAGAATCGGCGTACCATTAACCTCAGCCGTCAGATTCCGTACTGACAGTATAACTTCACTATTCTCAACAATCATCCTTCTCTCTCTTCTTTCTTTGCATCCTCTGTCTTGAAAAGTCTGATCTAAGGAAACCTCTGATCAGACTTTTCGCTCTTGGCGGTAGCCTGCGGCAAGCAGCTAAATGCTAAACGCTACACTACCCCTTCGGGATCGCTGTGCTACGTAACGCATCTACGTTAAAAAAGGCAGGTATCACTCACCCTACTGTTTAACCAACGCTTCCTTCCAACTTCAGACTCAACAACCTATCTGCTTCTACAGCAAATTCCATCGGTAATTGATTAAACACATCCTTACAGAAGCCGCTAATCATCATCGAGATTGCATCTTCCGCCGAAATACCCCGTTGCGAGAAGTAAAACAACTGATCTTCGCCAATCTTAGAAGTAGAGGCTTCGTGTTCTACCTTAGAAGTGTTATTCTGCACCTGAATATAGGGGAAAGTATTGGCATGAGCATTATCTCCGATTAGCATTGAGTCACACTGCGAGTAATTTCTTGCTCCCTCTGCTTTCGGATTTACCTTAACTAAACCTCGGTAACTGTTCGAGGAGTTGCCAGCAGAAATACCCTTAGAAATAATCGTACTGCGAGTATTTTTGCCAACGTGAATCATTTTGGTTCCAGTGTCGGCTTGCTGTTTGTGATTTGTCAGCGCTACTGAGTAAAACTCACCCACTGAGTTATCACCCACCAAAACACAACTAGGATACTTCCAGGTAATCGCAGAACCTGTTTCTACCTGTGTCCAAGAAATCTTAGAATTTACTCCCTGACACAAACCGCGCTTGGTAACAAAGTTGTAAATCCCGCCTTTGCCGTTTTCATCTCCCGCGTACCAGTTTTGCACCGTAGAGTATTTAATCTCGGCATTGTCGAGGGCAACTAATTCCACAACAGCCGCGTGTAACTGGTTCGTATCATACATTGGCGCTGTGCAGCCTTCGAGGTAGGATACAGAACTACCCTCTTCAGCTACAATCAGAGTCCGCTCAAATTGTCCTGTATCTCCACTATTAATACGGAAATACGTTGATAATTCCATTGGACATTTTGTGCCTTTGGGAATATAGACAAATGAGCCATCACTGAAAACAGCACCGTTAAGAGCAGCAAAATAGTTATCTGCTGCTGGTACAACGCTACCAAGATACTTTTGGACTAAATCTGGATGTTCTCGTAAAGCTTCGGAAATTGAGCAGAAGATTACGCCGTCTTTTGCTAGCTTTTCCTTAAAGGTAGTGGCGACAGAAACGCTATCAAAAATCGCATCGACAGCAACGTTGGAAAGCCGCTTTTGTTCAGATAGGGAAATTCCCAGCTTTTCAAAGGTTTCCAACAGAGTTGGATCAACTTCGTCTAGGCTATTTAGCTTCGCCTTCTGTTGCTTCGGTGCAGAATAGTAGATGATGTTTTGGTAATCAATTTTCGGATATTTAACACTAGGCCAAGTGGGTTCTGTCATCTTTAGCCACTGGCGATAGGCTTTGAGGCGAAACTCTAGCATGAATTCCGGCTCGTTTTTCTTAGCTGAGATCAGACGAACTACGTCTTCACTCAAGCCACGCGGAATTGTGTCTGCCTCAATATCTGTGATAAAGCCGTACTTGTATGGCTGGTTAACTAAGGTTTTGACAGTTGCACTCATCGGTAGTGTTCTCTCGTGTTCAAATGAATCTCTCTCAAGGCTGGCAGACGGGCGGTTGTTTGACCGTTGGCAACGCTGCTTTACACTGTTGTTAAACGGCTGTTACAATAAAACCAACTAAAACAACACTGTTATTGTTTAATGTATCTCCATTTTAAGCTACATTAACAACATATATGTTGTCAAAGTAAATTTTTAAGTTGTAATTTTTGGAAAGAAAATGGCGACGACGCAGCAGCCCTCGACTAAGCAAGATATCTTGCAACATCTGTTAAAGCAAGGGCAAGCAACCGCGCAGGAGTTAGCCACAGATTTAGATATCAGTCCACAGGCGATTCGACGGCATCTAAAGGATCTAGAGGCGGAGAATTTAATTATCTACCAAACGGTGCAAGTCGGGATGGGTCGTCCACAGCACGTTTATCAGCTGAGTCGTGAAGGACGCGATCGCTACAGCAATTCTGACAGTTATGGAAAATTCACTGTTTCTCTATTAGATACTTTGGCAGAAACAGTAGGTCAAGAGCAAATGAAATTCATTTTGCGGAAACAGTGGGAACGCAAAGCGCTGTTATACCGCGATCGCGTGGGTAATGGTTCTTTGCAAGAGCGAGTGACAAATTTGGTAGAACTGCGAAAAGCTGAAGGCTTTATGGCTGAGTGTCACCCAACAGAAACCACCAATGAGCGTAATTCCCGTTTTATTTTAACTGAGCATAACTGCGCGATTTCGAGTGTCGCCGAGTCTTTCCCCAGTGTGTGTGAACATGAATTAGAAATGTTTGCAACAGTTCTGCCAGATTGTATTGTAGAGCGTACCCATTGGCTAATCGATGGCGAACATCGCTGCGGCTATATAGTGCGATCGCGAGAATGAAAAGTAACTTACACTAACTGTATTTAATCCTTTCTATCCACTACTCACTACTCACTTCTTCACTGTATTTAATCTTTTCTATCTACTCTCCACTACTCACTACTCATTTTTTCACTACTCACTTCCTTATGGATGCACAACAGCAACCATCACAGTTTTTATCCCTCGAAGAATCAGCCAAAGTGGACGCAGCGTTACTAGCTTCAAATGAAAAGTTTTTAACGAGACTAACGATTTCATCGCTGAAGCTTTTACAGCACATCGCCCTTGAATACGGCGTGAAAATTGAAGATTTGACAACTCAACAGATAGTTGGATGGTTTGAGAAGGATGGAAAGATTAGAAGAGAGCAAGGAATTGAGGCGGCATATTTAAAGTGGTGAGCATTCTAATAATTTCACAGTGCGATCGCTTTCCTCACCTTCATCGCTAAGATTTACAGAAGTGCGATCGCCAAAACATCTTTATTCCAAATGTGGTTGTATCCTTAATTCATAGCATCGGAGAACAACTAATTTGGGCTTAACGCTTTATTTTCTGCGTCATGGACAGACTGCCTTTAGTCGAGAAAATGCCTATTGCGGTTCACTAGATCCAGAGTTAACGCCGTCTGGTGTAGAAATGGCACAAGCTTTTGCTACTGCTTACAGTTCTATACCTTGGAATGCGATTTATTGTAGTCCGATGCAACGCACCAAAGCGACAGCTAAACCGTTGTGTGAAGCATTGGGGATGCAATCTCAATTGCGCGACGGATTTAAAGAAATTAACTACGGCAAATGGGAAGGACAATCAGTAGAAACAGTCAGCCGCGGCTACCACGACGACTACATTCGCTGGCTAGCTGATCCAGCGTGGTATCCTCCTACTGGCGGAGAATTAGCAGTTGCGATCGCGGCTCGTGCCATGCTTGTAATCGAAGAAATTAAGCAAACTTACAACAGTGGCAATATTTTGATTGTTTCCCACAAAGCAACGATCAGAATTATGCTGTGTAGCTTATTAGGTATTGATGTCGGACGCTTCCGCTATCGTTTAGGGTGTCCTGTGGGGTCAATCAGCAAGGTAGAATTTGGCTCACATGGGCCATTACTTCATGCCTTAGCTGATCGGACTCATTTAGATGAGAGCTTGCGTTCTTTACCAGGAACTTGAGTAGATACTGCTCCTTTAATTTTCTACTCCGCTTCACCAATAAGCGTAAATGCTGCCCAATTTCTGTTGTTTCATAGTTGTTAGCATAGCGGTTCGTAACGCAACAGCTTTATCAAGATTCTGCTGCATATTTTGATAATCAACTTGGACAAACATGATTCCGGTTATTGCCACGCTTGGGCTGCTGCAACTTGCAAGGGCTATGATCGCAATTACGTGAAGGTGGAAGGCGATCGCTTCCCAAACATTCCTCAACAAAAAATGCCAAAGTTAGGATCTAATTTAATTACAACGATCTGGAAGTGGAGATGAAGCACGTAGAAGCGCGGGAATTCAAAGAGCGATCGCTTGATTATTTGACTAGCAACGAACCGCTAGCGATCGAGCATGAGGGCGAGATCATAGGATTCTATTACCCAAAGAAGCGGGCAAAGCAAGAAGAACTGGAACGCAAACTTGATCGCTTAGGCCAGTTGGTTAATCAGGCATTAGCTGAAACTGGTATGACTGAAGACGAATTTGCCGATCTTTTCGACCTAAGTAAGCCGTTTCCTTATGATGCTGATAGTTGACACTAACATTTTGGTAGGGGAACTACTGCGACAAAGAGGACGGCAATTAATGCGAAATCCTGCCCTCACCCTCTATGTAACTGAACGTATTGTGGATGAAACTCAGTACGAGTTAAGACAAAGGGTGACATCAATGGTGAGCCGGGGTAGGCTCAGTGAGGCGATAGGGCAGGGTATTTTAGAGGAGGCAATGAGCATAATTGAGACTGATCTTATGCTGGTTGCCCAATCGAACTACAGTCACTTGGAAACCACAGCTAGAAATCGCATTCCCAGAGATCCCGATGATTGGTATACAGTGGCTTTGGCATTGGTAATGAATGCGGCAATTTGGACTTCTGATTGTGATTTTTTAGGCTGCGGTTGTCCGACTTGGACGACAGAAACTTTACTGATTCAGTTGAGGATATCTGAAGGCTAAAGGCTTTCAATTGAAATCTGCACTGGCGGTTTTTGTTTGGATAGTGGATTTCAGTCGCCAGCGCATTTTTTAGTCTCCTAAGCAAATACCCAAACCACGCGCAGTTTTAACCAAAGTACCATTGGGGTCAACTGCTCGGTATTGGGCGATCGCATCTGCAATTGGTACACTTACAACTTGGCGATTTTGCCATGTCACCATTTGGTCATACTTCTCCTCGGCAATTAAATCAACTGCGGCTACTCCAAAAGCGGCTGCAATCAATCTTTCTAGTGGTGAAGGTGTCCCACCACGTTGAATATGTCCTAACACGGTGACGCGGGTTTCAGCGCCGCTACAGCTACAAATTTCATCAGCTAGATATTGCCCGATTCCCCCATATCGAGACTGTCCTAATCTATTGGTGCTAACAACTGATTCACCTATTTGGGTACGCACTGCCTCGGAGACAATTACTAATGAATAGTTTTTACCTTGGTCTTGACGTTCTTTGATTTTCTGGCAGATATTGGCAATTGTGTAGGGCATTTCTGGAATCAGAATCACATCTGCACCGCCAGCAATCCCCGCACTAATAGCAATGTGTCCAGCATCACGCCCCATTACTTCTAAAATCATCACGCGGCTATGACTAGCAGCAGTGAAATGTAAGCGATCTAGTGCTTCTGTAGCAATATTAACCGCCGTATCAAAGCCAATAGAGTGTTCAGTAATTCCTACGTCATTATCAATGGTTTTAGGAATCGCTACTAAGTTCATATCACCTTGTTGAGCCAATCGGCGGAGAATTGCAGCACTACCATCACCACCAATACCGATAACAGCTTCTAAACCTAATTCACGGTAGCCAGCGATAATTTCTTCAGAGCGATCGCATAAACTACCATCAGGCATCGGAAAGGCGAATGGATCTCCTTTATTTGTCGTGCCTAACAATGTACCGCCTGCGGTTAACAACGGATCGACTTTTTCAATTTCTAAAGGTATAACTTGCGGCGGCTGAGTCATCAAACCTTGAGTTGCTTGACGAATTCCCAACACTTCCCAGCCATAAGTTCCCGTCGCCCGATACACTACAGCCCGAATTACAGCATTCAAACCAGCGCAATCACCACCACTGGTAAGAATTCCAATACGTTTACGTTCGCCCATCTTCAGTTGAGTTGTTAGTTAGCTCAACCAGTAGATTAAACTGAAGCAAAGCCAATTATTAAGAATTTGAGTTGGAATTTATTTTTCGTTATGTTTGCTAAAAAATGAGCTTACGTAGCGTAACAATTATTAGGATGAAATTATGCAAATGAGTAGTATTGATGACATTTTAAATTCGTCAGGGGAAGCACTTATTCCCCAAGCGCCTGCTGGATTCAAATCAGGCTTTATTGGAATTATCGGTCGTCCTAACGTTGGTAAATCAACGCTAATGAATCAATTAGTAGGAGAAAAAATTGCGATTACTTCGCCAGTAGCACAAACAACCCGCAATCGTTTACGGGGTATCCTAACAACACCAGAAGCACAGGTGATTTTTGTGGATACGCCAGGAATTCATAAGCCGCATCATCAATTAGGAAAAGTGCTGGTACAAAATGCCCGAATAGCGATTGATTCGGTAGATGTAGTGCTGTTTGTGGTAGATGCGTCGGTTGAGGCGGGAGGAGGCGATCGCTATATTATCGATCTTCTCAGCCACAGCAAAACTCCAGTTATTTTAGGGCTAAACAAAATAGATCAACAGCCCCCTGATGCTGAATATCTTAACAACACTTATAGGCAACTAATTGAACCTTACGGCTGGCAGAACGTAAAATTTTCTGCACTTAACAGCGAGGGATTACCAACGCTACAGCAGCTACTAATTGAACACCTAGAACCAGGGCCATACTATTATCCACCCGATTTGGTAACTGACCAGCCAGAACGCTTTATTATGGGCGAATTAATCCGAGAACAGATTTTGTTATTAACGCGGGAAGAAGTGCCGCATTCAGTAGCGATCGCAATTGAAAAAGTAGAAGAAGAACCAACAATTACTCGCGTATTCGCCACCATTAATGTAGAGCGCGATTCTCAAAAAGGTATTTTGATTGGCAAGAGCGGCGGTATGCTGAAAACAATTGGTAGTGCTGCGCGTGAACAAATCCAAAAATTGATTGCGGGTAAGGTATATTTGGAGTTATTTGTCAAGGTGCAACCAAAATGGCGACAATCCCGCTTACGTTTGGCGGAGTTAGGCTACCGCGTGGAAGAATAAGTAAAGTAGGGGCTAGGGAAAGAAAAATTCAGATGCAATTGAATTGAAAAGAAGCGATCGCCTTGTGTCAAGCAATAATCGCTTCTCTACTGATGCTCAAACACCTGCATGACCTAATGCTAAACCAGCAACAAGCATTCCCAAAACCAGAAAAGGTTGAGCGCTTGCTTGATACTTAACATCGTTTTTTAGCGGATCGCGCAGGAAGTACATATCCTGAAAAGTGATTTGCGGAATAATCAGCAACAGCAAAATTGAGCCGTACAAATTTTGGTGCAAACTGATTAAATAAGCAGCGATTCCTGCTTGAAATAAATCAATCATTACTACACAAATCCAGGCGGCGGTGTTAACGCCAAACATCACAGGTAGAGATTTTAATCCTAACTGGCGATCGCCTTCGACACTTTTGAAATCGTTAACTACGGCAATTCCTAAGCCAGCCATACTGTAAATCAGCGTAATAATCGCAATCTTCCAATTGAGATCGCCAAACAAAGCATGACCTGTCCACCAAGGTAAAGCAATGTAGCTAGCACCAAGGGCATAGTTACCTAACCAGCCATTTTGCTTGAGTTTCAAAGGTGGCGCGGAATAAATGTAGGCTAAGAAACAACCGCCGATTGCGATCGCAGTGATTGTGGGAAATTCATGGCCAACCCAACGGTCAAGCGTAAAGGCGAGTGCAATTCCAGCTACAAGCAATACAATAATTTGGGTTACTACCTGGGGAATTGAAATTGCGCCAGAGGGAATCGGGCGATAAGGTTCGTTAATCGCATCAATTTCGCGATCGTAGAAATCATTTAGCGTTTGAGTATAACCCACTAGTATTGGGCCTGACAGCAACATACAGGTCGCTGCTTTTAACACATTTTCCAACGTCCAAGTGTATTCCCCAGAAGAAGCCGCGCCGCATACAACGCCCCAAATTAAGGGAATCCAGGTAATCGGCTTCGTTAGCTGGAGGCGAATTTTCCAGAGCGAAGTTTCTCCAGATGCTGCGCCTTTCATGCCCAGCATTTGCCTTGTGATTACACTGCGTTTGTTAGTTAGAGGAGCTGCGGTATCGGGGTTAATATTCACTTGCGAGGCGGGTGTCTGTTCAGCCTCAACCGAGTTAGCGTCTGGAAAAGGAGAGGAAGTTGGCTCAGACATAGGCTTTAGTAATGAGGGGTCAGGGATCGGGGGTCAGGGTTCAGGGAAAGATAAATTTATAGCCTCTCGCTCCTCGCCTCTCACCCCTTCTATTAAAACGAAATTATCAAGTAACCGTTTTGAAACTTCGCGCCTTTGACAGTGCTGCCACTGAGGGCCGGAGGTAGGAAAATATTACGCCGTTGGTCGCCAGCTTCTATAGTAACTTCTGGCCCAGATTGGGTAAGTTTCACCTGCTTTTTGTCAAATCCAGGCAAGAATAGACGCACCTCACGAGATGAAATATCTATCTCAATCGGTTTAGGAGCCTGTGTTGCTTGCGTGAAATCGGGCAGAGCATCCATTAGCAGTTGCCAATCACCAATTGGAGATTTGGGAATAGCGCTGACGGGTAGGGGAGAAAACTCACTTACCATTTCAGTCATTGCGCCATTGAAAATAACTCCGCCAACGCTTAGGCCTACTTGTTGAGCATTGCCCCATAAGTAACGGGCAGTCGCAATAGCAGTTGGATCGTCAGTGGTTACTAGGTAGGCAGCAAGACGTTTTGGGTCAGCAAGAGCGGCTTTACCCTGCTCCAAAATATTAGTAACTTCCTTGGGAGGTTGGGCGAAGTTATCGCCACCCCAATTGACGTTAAGGACACTGCTAATAATTCCTTGGATCAAAGGCAGAGAAGGTGAAATTGTTTTGAAGAGTTCAGAATCAGCAATTAATTTGCTGAATCGACGACTGTACCAGCTAAGACTTTCCGGCATTCCTAGTGTCCGCAGTGTGGAAACATCTCCGCTACTGTCATAGACAATGACATCATATTTACCACTCGCATCGTACTCTCGGAGGGCATTAAGTTCTAAGGCTCTGTCCATTCCTGGTAATACGATTAATTCTTGACCATACACATCTTTGATAATCGGTGTGCGGAGGTATTGAGCTTCGAGTTTTTTCACTTCCTCCCAGTTCCGTTCCAAAAGCGTAGATGTTTTGAACTGGACAACTTGGAGGTTTTGAGACAATTCTTGGGGGTCGGGAGCAAGGGGGGCGTTTAACAGTAAACTGAGCGCTGGGCCGGTGTCTTGTGCCGCCAGAAGTACGCGCTTTCCCTGGGTTGCCAATCGCTTTGCTGCGGCGATCGCAACTGTAGTGCGACCAGTGCCGCCTTTGCCCAAAAAAGTTAATATCAGGGACATTGCTAAATTTCCTGAGCGGTGCTAATAAAAAGCGCGGGTTTTTGATTAAATTTCCACGCGCCAAGGGATCATATTTCAAACATAGCCTTTACTACACGGCTTTGAGTTCATCTTCAAAAAACCAAGTCGCAAATTTGTCTTCAAACTGTACAACTATGCCAACGTTACTACCATCTAGCATTTTGTACCCTTGGATAGTACCTATTTGCCCCAACCGTTTCACAATTGGGGGAGACACCCGATCTCTTAACCGAAAAACTTTAACTTGTTGTCCAATTTCCATTGCAATTCTTAACGCAACCAACCATGACTCAGTGTAGCGGAATCAGGCACAAAGACTATGCTGTTTATCTCAGTTGCTTGTAGCGGCGAGGAATAAGGAGTCAAGAATTAGGTGCGAACGCTTGCCCGCGTCCATTCCTAACAAGTTAGAGTTATGGGTGAATAGTCAATAGGCAAAAATACAGAATTTACTGGGCAAACCGGCAATGAGAGGGTAGGGGAAGTAGCTTTGCTGTACAACTCTCCTATGGCGAAATCA
>JAHHHE010000064.1 GCA_019359535.1 Gloeocapsa sp. UFS-A4-WI-NPMV-4B04 | reverse complement strand
CAGGTTGACAGTTTTGACTCGCAGCAACGCAATCAAAAAGGCGGCTACAAAGCTCAACCTTGCACCATGCCAACTTAGATGAGGGCGCAAAGCATCTCGAAGTAGAGTAACCTGATTCATAGGGTTTGATGATCCAAGAATGTGGTAATTCTTATGAAACCCTTTTCCCTTCATTGTTTGCAAGCTTTTGTCCTGTAATTAGGAACGCACGTAAGCATCTTCATCTTTATCTTTAAGTAGCGCTACTAGAGCTTGCTGCAATTGCTCTGACACCTTTCCTAATTTGCCCAACACCTTGATAGCGTAGGAACGCACATCAGCATCTTCATCTTTATCTTTAAGTAGCGCTAGTAGGATGGCGATCGCGTCTTCTTCTTCTCCCAGCGCCGCACGATATTTTTGCAATCGCACCTTATTGATAAGATTTGCTCTATCTTGCAGCAGTTGCAAGACTTGAGCCTTAAAATCAGTCTCATTCAGACTGCAAAGAATTTGAAATACGCGATCGCGAATTTTGTAAATGACCTGCCACGAGTTGCTTACTTCTAGCTTAACTAACGACTCTAAAATTTCTGTTGGCAGGCTGTTATCTGCAACCTTCAAGTCTCTGGGATTTTCTGCTAGGCAACTACCAGCAAAGAACAAATCACGGTGCAGCCATTGTTCATAGTCGCTGTGGTTATCGAGAATTGCCCGAATTGCTCTGGCAGCTTTTTTAGGTTTTTGTTGGGCAATCAGCAGTAGCAAAACCTCCCGCCAATGGGGATCATGCAGATGGTCTGCAATATGATTCAGAACGATGTCGAAATCACCTTCGTTGTCAGCTTGGTAGTTGATTTCTTGAGCGCATAGATATTCCTGAAATGTCTTATGCACAAAGGCGTAGCAGTCCTGCCCTTGTTCATTCAGTAACCCTGTGCGATCGCGCATGAAGTCAACAAAGCGTTTCGCTTCTTTCCTGGCACAGTGCAGTTCAATTTGTTTTTGCGTCTTAATTGTTTGGCTTAACTGCTTTAGAAGTTCATCTCGGTCAATCAGTGTGCCACCCTCTCGCTCCCCCGTACCTCCCTGCTTATGAATCCAGTAGGCTAAATTTTCCATCAGCCGCCGCAAGTCATCCAGCCCCAGATATTCCAACACTTCATGATTACTGAGTTCTTTATTCTTATCCCAGTTCGTTATTAGCGTCTCCACTGCTTTGTCATAAAGTTTGTAACGCTCTTTGGGTAAAAAGGCTTGATAGCGGTGAATCAGAGCAATAATTGTTAACAGCAACGGGTTTCGCGCCAGTAGCTTAATCCGGTCATGCTGCGAGAGCGCCTTTTTCAAGCTGTCTTTGCGCCGTTGCGCTTCTGCTTTGTCTGGGACGCGGCTGTCATACCAGCGATTGATAAACTCCTCAATTTTGGCATCGTCAAACGCCTGAAGCTGATAGTGGGGAAACTCTTCCGTGCGAAAAAAGTCCCGCTTATAACCCGCAGGACGTGAAGATATAATTGCCCGATTTTTATCAAATTACCGAGAAAATTCTCAATCCGTTTCACTGCGTCATAGCGTTTAGCTTCTTCTGCGACTTCATCTAGCCCATCAAGTAAAATCAGCGCCCGTCCATCCTCCAGCCAATACTCAAAGAATCCCGCAGGTAACGATTTTACCGTTAGGGTTTTCTCAGCAAACTGCCGTGCATAGTCTAAAAGTCCGATATCCGATTGCGTTGTTAAATCCCGAATCCGAATCAAAATAGGCAGCCAATCTTCTGCCGCTAACCCTAATTTCTCAGGCTGCTGCTGCGCTAGCATCACAGCAAAGTAACTCATCAATGTCGTTTTACCCGACCCCGGCGCACCCAGCAGCACCACTTTCTGCGATTGACTCTGACTTAACAATTGCACAGCCAAAAATTTTCTCCCCGTTCGGCTTTCTAACTGCGCCTGTTGCTGTTGTTCGCGGAGCAATTCTGCCTGACGATTACTTGAAACCTGTATAACAGCATCTGGCTCAAAAGCTACAACCTGACGAGTCTGCACATCCTCCACTACATCCGGCATGACAAAGATTTGGGCGAGTTTTTCCGATTTCTCAATCTCCTGCCCTTCCACCGCAATTCCAGCAAACTTGACATCATCGAACCAATCTGCCAGCTGCTTTAAATAATCTTTTTTAGTAATCTGAAAATCTAAATAGGTGTTTGTCCTTTCAAAATAAGTTCTTGCAAATACTTCTAGCCAAGGTTCAATTAGAGATTCATTAATGTCTTGCTTTACCTTCGGATGATCTTGTAATGCTACTTTAAAAGCTTCAACTAAATAGGCGATTCGAGGAGTTCCTTCCTTCTAAGAGGTCTTTGTAATTCCTCAAAAGCCAAATTCTTGAATATCTGATCGAGAAGTGCAGGAACGAATCGTGGATAACAAGAATCAAATAGCCTTACCTGCTGATTGGCAGCTTCAGCAGAAATCTTCAAAGCTTTATCTAAGTCTCCAGCCTTTAACTGACTGCTAGCGCTGCCAAGCACTACCTCAGCAATTTTGACAGTTGCCCATTCCCCCAACCATAGAGCTGCTGCTTCAATCATGCTGCCCTCTCTGACCCGCTTTGAGCTGCTTTGCTTTGTATTATCGCTTTATTGCAGTAATTAGTTACTAAGATTGCCTAGCCAGAAGAGGGACAATCTGCCTTTACTTCAGTGTTACTGAGTGGAGTTAGTAGGAAGAAGCGTTTCCGCAAGTCCATAAATTTGGCAGTAAAGTGCGATCGCTGCTGTTATGCGATCGCGTTGTAGTAATTATCAGCACAAAGGCGCGATCGCTTCAATCCAAACTATCAGGATCAACACCAAGCACCCTCAACCTTTCCGCCAGTCGTTCAGCGCGTAATCGTTCTTGTTCCGCCTGTAGTTGAGCAATTTCTTTCTGCTGTTGTTCTTGCTCTGCTGCTTCTTCTGGTAAAGGTACTAAAATACCCTCAGACGTAAAGTAGCGCAATTTCCCTGCTACTACACCCAGATATAAACCTAAAACCTCACTCCATCTCCAACCCCTAGCATCGGGTGTAACTTCTTGATACTGATTACCTAATAGCCTAAAACCGATAAACTCCAAATCATCCGGTGAAAACCAAAAATATTCTGGTGTACGGAACTGATTTTGATACAATTCTTTTTTCAACGTCCGATCAACATTAGCAGTCAAAGTCGAAAGTAATTCAATAATTAAATCAGGATTTTTGCCTGCTTCTTCCCACACTACCCAAGACTTGCGATCGCGTTTTTCTGTATCTTTTACTAAGAAAAAGTCAGACCCCCGAAAGTCACGGTTCCGCAGTTGTTGGCGACTAAAATATATCGTCAAATTAGCCCCAATAAAAAAATCATTTCGCTCCCGCCACAGCCATTCTACGCAACTAACAAGGATGAGCAACTGAGTATAATGTAAAGAACTTTCCATTTCTGGCTCATCGCTCAAAAGTTGGGTAGCATCTGGCATTTGATCTGCTAACTCTTGCGCTGTTAGATACATATTGCAACTAGGAATAATTCAAGTTTAAAAGAGTGAGTAGTGAGTAGAAAGTAAGTGAAATACAATATTTTCATGTCTACTCACTCTTCACTTTTCACTCTTCACTACCCAAGGTTATACTTTCGAGCGATCCGTCAAAATCTCATAGCCAGTGTCTGTTACCAACACTGTATGCTCAAACTGAGCCGACAGCGAATTATCAACTGTTACGGCTGTCCAGCGATCGGATAGCGTGCGTGTGAACCTAGAACCTGCATTCAAAATTGGCTCTATTGCTAGTGTCATTCCCGCCCGCAGTTTAACATTAGGCATCTCACGAGTACGGAAGTTAAATACTGACGGTTCTTCGTGCAAATTGCGACCGACACCGTGACCTGTAAAGTCTTCAACTATGCAAAAACCATTTGCTTCTACATGGTCTTGAATTGCACCAGCAAGGTCAAGTAGGTAGTTACCCGCTTTAACTTGTTCAATTCCTTTATACAGAGCTTCTTCTGCTACACGAATCAATTTAGCTGCTTCTTTTGTAACTTCACCAACTGCGATCGTAATACAAGAGTCGCCATGAAAGCCTTGTTGATAAGCGCCAGTATCTACTTTTAAGACATCTCCCGCCCGAATTACTTTTTTGGGACTAGGGATGCCATGCACAACTTCATTATTAATACTTGAGCAAATGGAACCCGGAAAACCATGATAACCCTTAAAGCTTGGAGTTGCACCCATCTCGCGGATGCGTTTTTCGGCATGAGCATCCAAGTCAGCAGTCGTCATTCCTGGCTGTACCATTTCTGAAATTTCTTTCAGCACCGTTGCTACTATTATTGCCGATTGCCGCATGATTTCAATTTCACGCGCAGATTTAATTTCAATACCTCTACGTTGTTTTTTTTGACGGGGAGCTTGAGTCGGTTGAGAGAGCAGATTACTAAAAATATTCATGGAAATTCAGAGGTAGTTAAGCGTGTTACATCAATAGGACTAAGCAATTCTAGTGTCCACTTGAAGCAAGCAGTTATTCACAACTGCCTAAATGACTACTGCTACGTGAGTATGTACGCTTTGCACAAGCTCCGATTGTAGCGCTAGTCTTTTGCCCAGATTAATGAGAATTAGTCTATCTCTTAAGTTAACTGATTTTGGCATATGCGGTATTCCTATGCACACACTAAGACAATATCAACACAGTGATATTGTTTTGGACAGTTCATTTTTGGATATATCTTAAAAAGGCGGTAAGAGCAATATTTACGTTGCAATGAAAGGGGTAACGCCTTGCTGTGCAGGAACTTAAGGGAAGCACACAAAAATTAAGCCCATTACATTTATTTAAAGTTTACTCCTCTATGACACAATATGAAAACACAAGTAATTAACTCAAAATTCAATATTTTCAATTTTAATTAATAAATATAACTTAATTATTATGTATTTAAAAAATAAGAAAAGCTTGTTTAAATAGCTTTAAATCTTTTTATTTATGTTTGGAAAATTAATTATATTTATCCTCCAAAAACCTATTAATATTGGCATAAATAACTACCTTGACTAGAGCTAGTTATATTATAATTCTTTCTTAAGATGCAGGCTTAGAGAAGGCGACAAGTATAATATACTTAAAGACCCTAAATAATTGTCTATCTTTAGTCTCGGTATTTAACGTAATAGTTTTTACTTTGGAACTTAGGTAAATAATGGTTGCAAAGTTTAATAGAAGAGGAGAATCTGCGTGTTTTTTCACAAAAAAGAAACAATCCATACTGTAAATATCAATGAAGCAAATCCACGTTTTGCCCAGTTACTTTTAGAGCAATTTGGTGGCGCAACCGGAGAACTTACTGCCGCTTTGCAATACTGGGTACAGTCATTCCATGTTGAAAATGCGGGCATTAAAGATATGCTCCAAGATATTGCGCTCGAAGAGTTTGGCCACTTGGAAATGGTGGGCAAAATGATTGAAGGTCATACCAAAAATGTTGACCAAACCGAAGCTTATAAAAGCTCACTGTTTGCAGTACGTGGCATGGGACCGCATTTTCTAGATAGCCAGGGTAGCGCTTGGACAGCAACCTATATTAATGAAGGCGGTGACGTAGTACGCGACTTACGCGCCAATATTGCTGCTGAAGCTGGAGCGCGTCAAACTTATGAAGCTTTAATTAAGTTGGCTCCCGATGAAGGCACCAAAAAAACGCTAGTGCATTTGCTAACACGCGAGATTTCCCATACTCAGATGTTTATGAAGGCACTGGATTCGCTGGGTAAACTAACAGATCCTTTGTTTGGAAATATCCAGCCTGATGAGACTGTTGATATTTACTATAATTTGTCTTCTAACGGCAAACAAGATGAACGGGGAGCGTGGAACTCTGAGCCGACTTTCCGCTATGTCGCTGATCCAGTTGCTGAAACTCAATCATAGTTGTCTGAAATTGAATATAAGATAGCAATAGGATAATGTAAGTCAGTAGGTAGTTTATCTACTGATTTATTTATTATTAAAATATTGAATAATATCTTTGATACTCTACTGCTAAGATCGATATTAATAATATTAGATAATAGTAGAAATAAGCTGAGATAAAATCCATTACTTAGCTAGTAGTTGTAAAATAGAAGTATTTGATACAGAAATGATTTAAAAAATAGTATCCAATACAATAATCATATATTCAAAGCTAAAGCGCTCAGTTATACATTTGTAAATGTCATCTGCTTATCTGCTGGTATCTCACGGAAGTCGCGATCCACGCCCTGAAGTTGCTATGCAACAGCTAGCAAAACTGTGTCAACGGCAGTCTGCAGGAAGAATTAATCTCAAAATACCTGAGTCTAAGGCACTGGTTGAAGTTGGAGACTGGGCGCAGACAGAAAGTAATATTAGTTGGCGCACGCTTAAGTCTTCAAATGCTGGGTTGGTAGTATCTCAGAAAGAAAAATCCCTGGTAGGTACAGCTTGTTTAGAACTGAGTCCTGAACCTTTGCATGAGCAAATTAGACAATTTGGCGATCACGCCATGGCTTGTGGCTACAACCGCGTTCAGGTATTACCACTATTTCTACTACCTGGAATGCACGTCATGGAAGACATACCAGCAGAAGTTGCGATCGCCCAGCAAGCTTTAGAGCAAGTTAAGATTGATTTGCGGCCTCATTTGGGAACTCACCCAGGTTTGAGTCATTTATTGGCAACCTCGATGGCTGCGATAGAAGCAGACGCATGGATTTTATTAGCTCATGGTAGCCGTCGCCCTGGCTCTAAACAAACGGTAGAAGCGATCGCAACGCAGTTGAACACGGTATCTGCATATTGGGCTATATCACCAAAATTGGCAACGCAAGTAAAAGCATTAGTTGATACGGGTTATCAGCAGATCGGAATTTTGCCATACTTTCTGTTTGCGGGCGGAATTACAGATGCGATCGCATCTACTGTTGAACTCCTTGAAGTACAGTTTCCATCTGTGAATCTGGCGCTGGCTGAACCTATAGGAGCAAGTGTGGAGTTAGCTGATTTAATTTGGGATTTGATCGAGAAATGAGCCGCCAAGACATCAACGAAGTAGAGAAATGTTTGGGTAAGGTTTACCTGGTAGGCGCGGGGCCAGGAGATCCGGGATTGTTCACCCTCAAGGGGAAGGCGTTGTTGGAATGCGCGGATGTGGTAATTTATGATGCCTTGGTTAGTCCAGCAATTCTAGCAATGATTAATCCGCACTCAGAAAAAATAGATGCTGGAAAGCGCCGAGGGCGACATTCTTTAGGACAAGATGAAATTACCCAACTATTAATTGCCAAGGCTCATACTGCTGCGATTGTAGTCCGACTCAAAGGGGGCGATCCATTTGTGTTTGGTCGCGGCGGCGAGGAGATGCAAGACTTGATAAAGCAGGGAATTTCTGTTGAAGTTGTTCCTGGTGTGACTTCTGGAATTGCGGCTCCGGCTTATGCGGGAATTCCTTTAACACATCGAGACTACAGTTCTTCGGTTACATTTGTAACAGGGCATGAAGCAGCCGGGAAATATCGACCGATTGTCAAATGGCAGGCGATCGCTCACGGTTCAGAAACAATTGTGATTTACATGGGAATTCACAATTTGCCTTACATTGTGGAACAATTACACACTGCGGGATTAAGTTTAGATACTCCACTTGCTTTAATACGTTGGGGTACGCGACCAGAACAGGAAGAATTGATTGGTACATTGGAAACAATTGTAGATCAAATGCAGACAGCCCAATTTGGAGCGCCGGCGATCGCGATCGTTGGTGCAGTAGTTAATATGCACAAAATTTTATCAAGCTGTCGCCCATTACAGATCCAAGACAAGGGACTTTAGCTGTTTATAACTTAAACTAGGACAGCTACTCAATTTATCCAAAGATGTAGTGTTGAAATTACTCAGCCGTAATAATCGCGCTCATTACATCTTTTTAAACAATGCGATCGCCCAGTTGATGCTTTTGCACACTACCGAATCAAAGCATCAAATCAGGAATACTTATTGAGGCTCTCGTCCTTTATTTTCTTTTCCTCAAAGGCTAGCAACACATCTTTAGCTAGACTTGATATGTATTTCTTTGCAGGTTTGTAAAATTAATAAAGCTAGCTACTAATTTAAAATTAACAGATTGAGAGCACAACTGCAATTTCCTACATAAAAAATATCATCTACACTAACTAATGATAGACAGCTTTAAAATACTCTCTGTCAATATTTTAGGAGAATTCATCTAAAGAAATTGTGACCGAAATTAATTTAGAAATCGAAGAAAAAAGCGATCGCCTAGACCGTTATCTTGCCCAACATTTATCTGACTTATCTCGCTCTCGTATTCAACAACTGATTGAACAAGGCAATGTCTTGCTTAACGGTAAAATTTGCACTTCTAAAAAAGAAACAGTAAAGCTAGGCGATCGCGTCTTCCTAGAAATTCCAGCAGCCCAACCCTTGGATCTCCAGCCAGAAAATATCCCGCTAGATATCCTCTACGAAGATGACTCACTGCTAATCATCAACAAGCCAGCTGGCTTAGTAGTTCATCCCGCGCCTGGTCATCCACAAGGCACTTTAGTAAATGCCATTTTAGCCCACTGCCCGACTTTACCAGGAATTGGCGGTGTGCAGCGCCCTGGAATTGTCCATCGGCTGGATAAAGATACGACAGGTGCAATCGCAATCGCCAAAACAGACCAAGCCCATCAGCATCTCCAAGCCCAACTGAAGACCAAAACAGCACGACGAGATTATTTAGGCGTAGTTCACGGTTCTCCCCAAACCGAAAGCGGTACAATTGACGTTCCCATCGGTCGTCATCCCATAGACCGTAAGAAAATGGCTGTCGTACCTGTCGATAGCGGACGTGCCGCCCGTACTTTGTGGCAAGTACAAGAACGATTGGGCAACTACACTCTCATCCACTTCCAGTTGGAAACAGGTCGTACCCATCAAATTCGCGTTCATAGCGCCCATATAGGGCATCCCATTGTCGGCGACCCCGTTTATAGTTCTGGTCGTTCTGTAGGCGTGAACCTCCCTGGACAGGCACTCCACGCCCTGCGACTCAGGTTGCAGCATCCTGTAACCGAAGAGTTGATCGATGTCATTGCTCCTCTTCCTACTGCTTTTACTAAGCTTTTAGAAGCGCTGCGGCGAAAAATTCCAGTAACTGACAGTAATATTTAGAGATTAAACCTTAATATTTCTTTATAAAACTACTTAATTTTTCCTAGACAGTAAAATCTAAATCTCTACCTATATCTATATCGCAGAATATCTTAAGAAAATATAAAATTTTCTTTATAGTTTGTTTTAAGTATAAATACTGTAAAGTTTTGCTATAAAAACTTTAGCAAAACAATGAATAAAATTCTTACGCAGAGAAGCTTTAGGGATAATTTGCTCCCCTCAATTAAGCGTTAATAATTTGTAACAAATAAAGCAGCGACGGCATTGTATAAAGATTACCTGGAGGGTATAAATGACAGGCAAAAGTTAGATAGAACACGCTCATTAGTCAATTTTGCTTGCTTCTCATAAAAGCAGTAAACATTCTCAGATTTCTTGCTTATGCCGTTTGACCACTGAGTCACGGAAAGAAGGGTTTGGGAGCAAATTGAAAAAGTGTTTTGGCTTGTGTCTGTTGTTATCCGTTCCAGGTTCATACAAAATTGCCGCTTTTAATTAAAACTGCACTTCGTTTAAGCAAGTAGGAGATTGAGTTCATGTTAGACGCATTCGCTAAGGCTGTTGCCCAAGCTGACTCTAGAGGTGAATTCCTAAGTGGCGGTCAGTTTGATGCGCTGCAAAATATGGTCAAAGAAGGTAACAAGCGGATAGACGCAGTTAACCGGATCAGCACCAATGCTTCCAGTATTGTTGCCGATGCTGCTCGCTCATTGTTTGAGGATCAGCCACAACTAATCCAACCAGGCGGTAATGCATATACCAACCGTCGGATGGCTGCTTGTCTACGTGACATGGAAATTATCCTACGTTACGTTACCTATGCTGTGATGGCTGGCGACGCTAGTGTTCTAGACGATCGCTGCTTAAATGGTCTACGCGAAACATATCAAGCACTTGGCGTACCCGGTGGTTCTACAGCTGCTGGCGTACAAAAAATGAAGGATATCGCGATCGCAATTGCCAACGATGCTAACGCTCCTGGGATCGTTCAAGGTGATTGCAGCGCCATTATGTCAGAACTAGCAAGCTACTTTGATCGCGCAGCATCTGCGGTTGCTTAATTCATTCGTTTGAAAAACGTTGTAAAAGACAAAATTTAGGGAGATATCTAGACTATGAAGACACCCATTACAGAGGCGATCGCAACAGCAGATACCCAAGGTCGTTTCTTGGGTAACACCGAATTACAATCCGCTAATGGTCGGTTTGCCCAAGCTAACGCAGGTTTGAATGCTGCGCGTTCGCTAACCCAAAATTCCCAGAAGCTGATTGATGGTGCAGCCAACGCAGTATATCAAAAGTTTCCCTACACAACCCAAATGCAGGGTCCTCAGTACGCTGCTGACTCTCGCGGTAAATCAAAGTGCGCCCGTGACATCGGCCACTACCTCCGCATGGTTACTTACTGCTTGATTGCAGGCGGAACTGGTCCAATGGACGAGTTCCTAATTGCTGGTTTGGATGAAATCAATCGTACATTCGAGCTATCTAACAGCTGGTACATTGAAGCTCTAAATAACATCAAGGCCAATCATGGTTTGAGTGGTCAAGAAGCAAACCAAACCAACACCTACATCGATTACGCAATTAGCGCCCTGAGCTAGTTCTCAGACGCTGTGCCCGGAAGAATTAGTAAGTGTTGGCATAGTGGCTAGCAGTTACTAATTTTTCCGGGCATTGTTTTTCTCATTTTCAGTATAAAAATCTTAAAAATTGTGGCATTGGGGAACTTGCATGAGCGCTTTAATGGTAAACAATTTAGCAGCAGCAGGGCCACTCGGTCTTTCTGCGTTCGATGCCTCATCCAGATTTGAACTGCGGCCTGACTGGACAGAAAGTGAACTGCAAACAGTAATTAAAGCTGTTTACCGTCAGGTGTTGGGCAACGACTACATCATGAAATCTGAACGCCTCACCTCTGCTGAATCTCTGCTACGGCAAGGAAGCCTTACTATACGCGAGTTTGTCCGCGCCGTTGCTAAGTCGGATCTATACAAAAACAAGTTTTTCTATCGAAATCCAAATCAACGCTTTTGCGAACTCAATTTTAAGCATTTATTAGGTCGGCCTCCTTATGATGAAGCCGAACTTGCTTACCATACTGAACTTTGCGAAGATAATGGCTACGATGTTGAGATTGATTCCTACATCGATAGCGTTGAATATGAACAAAAATTCGGGAATAGTGTTGTACCTTACTACACCGGATTTCAGGTTGGCACAGGATCGAGAACTGTAGGCTTTAGCCGGATGTTCCGCTTGTATCGGGGTTATGCTAGCAGCGATCGCGGCTCTGTTGGCGGTAATTCTCCCCGACTTATGGGTGAAATCGGTCGCAATCAAGCTTCTACAATTGTCAAACCATCTGGTGGTGGAACAACTTGGAGACACGGAGCCGCCATCCCCAAAGATGCCACTTCAATAAAAGCTCTGGGTGGTGGTACTCCAGAAGCCAGTGGGCGAATGTATCGCATCGAGGTAACTGGAATTCTCCAACCTGGCTATCCAAAAGTTCGTCGCAGTGCAACTGCCTTTTTAGTACCCTACGAGCGGTTATCCCAAAAATACCAGGAAATCGTTAAGAAAGGTGGCAGGATTGTCAGCGTTACCCCAGCTTAGGTGAAGGACAAAGGACAAGGGTTAAAGGGGAATAGCTTTCCTCTTTAACTTTTTGCCTTTCCCATATCTCATCTTATGCACCCTTGCAATTTATTTAATTACAGGAGTTGTTTAATTATGTTTGGTCAAACCGCACTTGGTAGTAGCAGACTTAGTAATGCCGAAAATCGGATGTTTCGCTACGAAGTCGAGGGAATGCGTCAGACTTACGAAAATGATCAACTCAGCTATCCGATTCGCTCTAGTGGCAGCTTTATGATCTCAGTGCCATATAGCCGCATGAATGAAGAAATGCAGCGGATTAACCGGATGGGTGGCAGAATTGTTAGCATTCAACCTTTAACTCTTGAAGGTGATAGTAACGCAAAAACCCAAGCCACAACAGCTAATCAAAACCTAGAAGCTGAAGGGAAAGGTAAAGCTACAGGAGCGCAGCAAAGCGAAACACCAACAGCTAAACAAAGCTCGGAAGCTAAAGGCGGAAGCAAAGCTACAGCACCCCAAAAAGCAGAAAAATAACAAACAACTACAGCTTTAATCCTGTAGCGTAAATAGTCAATAGCTAATCAATTACACAAAATATAGCAGCCATGTTTGGTCAAACAACAGTTGGTGTCGGTGGTATCTCCTCAAATGCTAGCCGTGTATATCGTTACGAAGTTGTAGGCTTACATCAAAACGCAGAAAACGACAAAAATAACTACAAAATTCGGCGTAGTGGCAGTGTTTTTGTGACAGTGCCATACAACCGGATGAATGAAGAAATGCAGCGAATTACGCGCATGGGCGGCAAAATTATCAATATTGAGCCATTAACCGCAGCGAACAGTTAAGCGAATCAAGCTATGCTGGAGTCAACCGAGGAAAACCCCGAAGTAGTAGCACTTACTGTAGAACAGGCGATCGCCAACCTAAAGCATGAAGACTTAAGTCTCCGCTACTATGCCGCTTGGTGGTTGGGGAGATTCCGCGTTTCTGAACCAGCCGCCATAGAAGCTCTAATAGTAGCTTTGGAGGATGAAGATTACCGAACCCAACTAGGAGACTACCCCTTGCGCCGTAATGCTGCTAGGGCGCTAGGGAAACTAGGAAATAGGCAAGCCGTACCAGGATTGCTTAAGTGTTTGAACTGCTCAGACTTTTATGTCCGCGAAGCAGCAGCCCAATCATTGGGAATGCTTGGCGATCCAATAGCAGTTCCCGCTTTAATCCCACTGCTCGCTGGCGGTGTAGCAGCGGCTGTGCAAGTACCAGGACGACCACATTTAACCCAACCATATACGGCTGTGCTGGAAGCTTTGGGTTCTCTGGGAGCTTCTGATGTACTTGAGTTGATTCAACCCTTCCTTGAGCATCCAGTAGCACGGGTGCAGTACGCCGCCTTGCGCGCCCTGTACCAGCTAACTGGAGATGATGTCTATGGACAGCGCTTGATGCAAGGATTGGAAAGTAGCGATCTAAATTTGCGTCGAGTAGTTTTAGGAAACTTGGGTGCAATTGGCTATTTACCAGCGAGTAACGCGATCGCTCGTGCCTCTACTGAAAGTAGCTTCAAAATCTTCGCCCTCAAAGGACTACTAGAACATCAACTGAATCCAACTCAACTTGATCTGTCTGACGCTGCCATCCAAGTGATGAACCTGATGGATTCATTGTTATAGGCACAGGAGATAAGATACTTGATTCTCCCTAATCCCTAATTCCTCTCATGACTGACCCTGCCCAAACTCAAAAACTAATTCATGCTGTTGAACAGGCAGACTCTCCCGCTAGATTGGTAGCGGCAGTGCAGGCAATAGTAGCGGCTGAAGTAGAGGCGGGGATTTCTACTTTAATTGCTGTGTTGGGCTACAACAACCCAACAGCCGCAGTTGTAGCAGTTGAAGGACTGATCCACTTCGGTGAAGTAGCCGTTCAGCCATTGATAGAACAACTGGATGAATATAACTATGGGGCGAGAGCTTATGCAATTCGGGCATTAGCCGCGATCGCTGATCCTCGTGCAATAGATGTATTACTCACAGCAGCAGCGACAGACTTCGCGCCCAGTGTGCGCCGCGCTGCTACTAAAGGACTCGGAGGTCTCCATTGGAGCAAGCTAAGTGTAGAACAGCGCTCTGCTGCGGTAGAGCAAGCCCTCCAGACCCTAATATCAGTCTCCCAAGATCCTGACTGGTCGATTCGTTATGCTGCCGTTGTAGGCTTGCAAGCCCTTGCTACAACATCTCATTTAAAAACACAAATTGAGTCACAGTTGCAGCAAATAATTCAAACAGAGCCTGACCAAGCTGTTCGGGCGCGGGTTCGTTTGGCACAACAACTTTTATCTGCATACCTAAAAATAGGTCACTAAAATGTCAATACCATTACTTGAAGTTACGCCCACCACCCAGAATCAGCGCGTTGAAGGTTACGAAATACCAGACGAGGACGATCCTAAAATTTACCGCTTAAGGGATGTTACCTCTGATACTGAGATTAATGACTTAATTTGGGCTGGCTATCGGCAAATCTTCAGCGAACATTTGATTCTCGAAAGCTACCGCCAACAGTACCTCGAATCCCAAATGCGGAATCGCGCCATTACAGTGCGGGACTTTATTCGCGGCTTAGGCAAGTCGGATGTCTATCGGCGGCTAGTAGGAGAAACAAACTCTAACTATCGCTTAGTTGACATCAGCTTTAAGCGGTTTCTAGGACGTGCTACTTATAACAAAGACGAGCAGATTGCCTGGTCAATTGTGATTGCCACGCGCGGCTTACCAGGCTTCATTGATGCCATTGTTGATAGCGACGAGTACCGCGAGAACTTTGGCGATAACATCATACCCTACCAACGCCGTCGCTACAACGAACGCCCCTTTAATTTAGTTAATCCGCGCTACGGTTATGACTGGCGCGATCGCCAAAGCCTACGCTCCCTACAAGGTCGTTCCTTCTATCAAACCCGCAAAACAGGCGATGTAACGAAAGAAGTGGTACGTAAAGCTATTCCAGTCAATTTTCTCTCAATGGCTGCAAGTATCTCTCCAGCCGAAGTCAACTACCAGCGATCGCGCGATCGGGTACTCTCTCAAATCAAAAATATCGAGATTCCTGACATGACTCAGGGGCAAAATTCTAGCCAAAACACTGTCAAACCAAAAGAAGTAGCTTTGCCCTACCGTTACCTTCCTTCAGCAAATCGCCCAGCTTAGTACACTGCCAGGGAGCAGGGGAGCCGGGGAGATGGGGAGCCGGGGAGAGAACTACTGACATAAATATCTTGTTTGAATGTAAATTCTCCTCTGCTCCTCTGCTCCTCCGCTCCTCTGCTCCCCTGCTCCTCTACCCCACCAAAAAATCATCCCAAAGGATTTTACCAATGCCAGTTCCTCTACTCGAATATCAGCCTAGTTCCCAAAACCAGCGTGTACCCGGCTACGAAGTACCTAACGAAGACACACCCTGGATTTATCGCCTAGAAGACTGTGCCTCAGCTGATGAAATTCAAGACTTAATTTGGGCTGCATACCGCCAAGTTTTAAGCGAACACCAAATTCTGCAATTTAACCGCCAAGTTCAATTAGAGTCTCAACTGAAAAACCGTTCGATAACAGTGCGTGACTTTATTCGGGGTTTGGCGAAATCCGAGGTATTCCGTCGCTTGATAGTTGACACAAATTCCAACTATCGGCTCGTTGAAGTCTGCCTCAAACGGCTACTAGGTCGCGCTCCTTATAACAAAGAGGAAGAAATTGCTTGGTCTATTAAAGTCGCCACACTCGGTTGGGGAGGTTTTGTTGATGCCTTGGTAGATAGTGAGGAGTATCAGAGCAATTTTGGCGACACTACAGTGCCTTATCAGCGCCGTCGCTTCAAAGATCGACCGATCAACTTAGTAACGCCTCGTTATGGGGATTCTTGGCGCGACAAGCTGGAAACTGAGCGTTACAAGTGGGGCGATATTAACAATTACATGGATATGGCGCGATCGCTCAACATAACTCTAGTTATTCCTAAGCCAGTTCAGACAGCTAACATTCAAATTCCCGACATGACACGGGATAATAAACAAGGAGCTTCTGCTTCTATCAATCCTTCTGCTACCTTTCCTGTCCGGTTGTAAAGGTATTAGGGATCAGGGGTCAGGGATCAGGAGAATTGCCTATTACCCCAACACCCAACACCCAATACCCAACATTTAGTAACATTTTTTAACCTTCTTAAAGGGAGATTCCAGCATGGCAATACCGTTGCTTCAATACAAACCAACAACACAAAACCATCGCGTCCAAAGCTTTGGATTCGCGGAGCGAAACGAGGAGTCACCATTCATTTACCGTCGAGAAGATGCAAATTCTCCCCTGGAAATTGACGCTCTGATTAAGGCTGCTTATCGCCAAGTCTTCAGTGAGCATGAAACCCTCAAAGCAAACCGTCAGCCTCAATTAGAATCTCAACTGAAAAATAATTCGATTACAGTGCGCGACTTTATGCGTGGACTGGCGAAGTCAGAGAGATTTTATGAACTGGTTGTTTCAGTTAATAATAACTATCGTCTTGTGGATATCTGTCTCAAGCGCTTGTTAGGTCGAGCAGCCTACAACAAAGAAGAAGAAATTGCTTGGTCAATTAAAACTGCGACATTGGGCTTTCATGGCTTTGTTGATGCCCTAATAGACAGTGAAGAGTATAATGAAGAGTTTGGGGATTACACTGTACCTTTCCAGCGCAAGCGGATGGAAGGTCGCCCCTTCAATTTAGTGACTCCTCGCTATAACGAAGACTTCCGCGAACAAGCTGGTACAGTTCAGACCGATTGGCGCTTTGCCCTAGAAAGAGCCTACAGCCGCAAGTACCAAGAACGGCAACTGCGCGAAGGCGACCCCCGCAAGTACAGCGATATGGCAGCTGCTGTCACACCTCAGCGAAGCTACGCTCAAACTGTGTCTGCTTTTGACATTGACTACTTGAGCAAAGTACCTGTTCGTGAGCGCAAGCGTTAAGGCAAAAATAGCGATTTTAGCCCTCACGTTGGTTTAATTATTTAACTGGGTTTAGTTTCCGCTTTGATCCGACAATTTGCTTGCAGGTTCTCTGTTAGCTATTAGTTGAATCTAGTGGTAGCTAGACCCAGTAATTTTTTAGCGAATTTATCTAGTTGTAATGTGTCAGATACTATAAATATTTTTGTTTATGGAACCCTAACGCCAGGGGAATCCAATTATCAACACTACTGTGCTGGTAAGGTGTTAGAAGCAAAAAGAGCGATCGCCTTTGGTCAACTCTTTGCCTTACCCTTCGGTTATCCTGCCATAACTGAGGGAGAATACCCAGTTCAAGGGTTTTTACTTTCTTTTCCCGATGCCGCTATTTTACGTCAGCTTGATCTACTAGAGAATTTCAATCCTTACAAACCAGCCCACCACAATCACTACCATCTGCAAACGATTGAGACTGTATAATACATCTCTCGTTTCTCTTGGTTTAGCTTGGGTTTACTTCATGACTCCAAAGCAAGTTTATTTTCTTGATGGTGTCTTTCTTCCCGATGGCTACTGGAGTGGCACTGGATTAGAGCCAGCTGAGTCTACTAAGATTGACACATTGAGTTAATTCACGTTGTCTTGGCGATATTGTCTCAACTCAGTCTGCCTAATTGCATTTTCTGGAGTTGCTACTGCTGCTTTAGGAATTTCTACAACTGGCGCATTTAAGGCAACCATCAAGGTTTCATTTGGTGCGACCAACGGTTCCGGTGCTTGAGCGATTTGAGCGGATTGTGGATTTAGCAGACCGCCTGACATAGTACCAATAAATAAAGCAGCGATCGCAGTTCCCCCACCAATTATAGCCAAATGAACGCGGCGGTTAACTCGTGTAAATACTTGCTCGATTGTTTCTTCAACCGATTGTTGTGCTGGTGGTACTGGTAAGGAGCGCACTTCTTGACGTAGCTTCAACAATCGCCTATACAAGCATTGAACTTCCGGCTCATTTGCTAGCCATTCTTCTACTTGCCGCCGTTCCGCCGCCGTCACTTCCCCATCAAGGTAAGCACTTAGTAACTCGAAGCGATCGCGCTTCAGCATATCTATAATACCAATTGGTTGATTAACATGACTAGCGTTCGTTGATAAATGTTCTTGAAAAATAGGTTTATTATCGTTTTGAGACTCAAACTTAAGCGTCATATAAACAAATAGCTACCAAGTCTTACATGGGAAGATACACCAGGCAACTAACGCGCCTTAGTCACTTTCTTTATTAATCATAAAATTACTGGCGTTGGTTTAATCTTCTTTTAGGCATAATCTCGCCTTAAATTCTTTCCCATGCAACAAAATCACCACTTTAGTGGCCGTCTAAATAATTTTGCAGCTGAGATTGTAGTCTCGCTCTTGCTCTGGCGATTCTCGACTTGACAGTTCCCAAGGAAACACCCGTGATTTCGGCAATATCCTCATAAGCCATGCCTTCGATTTCTCTCAAGACAATTGTTGTGCGGAATACTTCTGGTAAATCCGCAATTGCTTCCTGCAATTGCTCGTAAAACTCGCGGGTTGTCAATTCTTCATCTGGACTAGGATTATCTCCAGCAATTTCCCAATCCATTTCACCATCTGCAAGGGTGCGGGGAGCATCGAGGGACAACGGGCTAGAAACCCGTTTACGTTTGCGTAATTCATCGTAAAACAGGTTTGTCGCAATCCGGCTCAACCAGCCCCGAAACTTAACTGGCTCGTTTAAGCGCTTAATATTTCGGTAAACCCGAATCCACACTTCTTGCGCTAAATCTGCCCGGTCTTGCCAGTCAGGAGCTAGGTGGTATAAAACTTTATCAACATGGGATTGATAACGACGAAGTAGCTCCGCAAAGGCAGTGCGTTCTGGACGCACCCCAGCTTGACAAAGCGAGATTAAATCGTAATTAGGCAGTTTGTCTATTTGCACTGGCGCTTGAGGAATATTTGCCTCAACCGTTGACCAGGATACAGGAATTGATTGACTCATAGAAGCTACTAACTATGTTAACATTCCTTCTTTATTAGACACTTCTTAAAAGAGGAAGTTCCCACCCTGAGTGCCAGATTTATCACTGGCTCACATCTGAGCTGTAATTTCTATTCCTGGATTAACGCTAATCTTGCCCTAGCCGTAATAAAGAAAAAAAAGTTGTTTCTGCTACATGGTAGATAGAATCATCAGTAGCGGTATTGGGTAAACGGACTCCTAAAAACAAATTGAGGCAAAACGTCAGGATTACGGCTAACAATAGTTTCTCAAGCATCGCTTTTTCCCTCACAATCACGATGTCCGCCTGGAACTACACCTCACATGGTCTAAAACTCAGGACAGTATTTTTATAGACGCTTTGCTCAATCTTGTGTTCCTATTCTGCCTAATCCTATCTTCAGAGAGATGAAAAAATTGATAAAACTTTGTGTTAAGTTTTAATGTTTATTAAATGCAATGTCATGCGTCTTGGATAGGGCAGTGAGTAGTGTTAAGTGAGTAGTGAGTAGAAAAGAACAAAGTGAAGAGTGAGTAGTAAGTAGATCTGATCGGCTCTTTACTGTTCACTGTTCACTACTCACTTTTTTAAGTGATTAACTAGACTTGGAATCAGGGTCCGAACCAGAGCTTTGTTCAAAGTCAGGCGCGTAAGCTTGAAGTAAGGTACTAACATTTTTGAGCAATTCATTGCCACTGGTTTTACTGATTGCTTGCCGTTCTGGGAAAAATTCGGGTCGATCTAAGTTGCGGGCAATCGCTTGCTCAATTTGCTCAGAAATCAACTGTTGAAGTTCAAGGCTTGCTCTTTGACTTTGGTAGTTTGCCCCTTCTTCTGTAGTGGCATATAAGGGAGGCAGACGATTTAGGGCATAAGCGGCAATATCGCCAACATCTAATTTAAGACCGCTAGTAACTTCAATTTCTGCCACCCGCGCGATCGCTTCTGTCAGTACCAACTCCTCCATGACATTAATAAATTGCTTGCGCGGTAGCGCCACTACTTGCCCCGTTAACAGCGCCCCCATCAACTTGTCCAGCGCCATATACTCTTCAACTGAAAGTGCAGAGGCAGTGTCACAGATCCGGCTCACCTCTGCTTCCATAACTGGCGTAAGATGTCCATCAAGGAGAGCTTGTTCAACAATTTTTTGGATACTCATAACGCCTTTAAACTCTACGGCACTCGTTTTTATGGATACAATTACTACTCACCTGATTTTTCCCTAATTTCGGAGGAAAGTAATCACAAAAGATTTGCATAAAATCAAACTATCTAAAAACACCTTTTAGATAAACCTTAAATATATCTAAATTTTTGAATTGGCTGCTTTTAAATATTTAGCGTAACTTCTAGTACCAATTGTTAACTTCAATTAGCATTAGACTAGGTTTGAATTATTACAACTGATTTAGCAATACATTAAACCTAGTGTAGCTCTAAGATAATAGCCTTTTAAAAATAAAATATGTTTTATAAGTTAGTAAAATAGGACAAATTTTTATCTGTCTCGCTAAGATTAGTAACTTTAAAGCCGCGATTATCGCTTATTTTCGACTATATAGCTAATTTGCAGGGTTCCTTTACTTAGTTTTAAAATTCACAGGAATTAGGGGCTAAAGAATACAAATATACTCTCTATTTCCCCTCACCCTTGCTTTCCAACTGGTATTCTTTAGCTGAAAAGCAAGTATATAGCTACTTAAAGTAAATATTTCGCCAGGGTACTGGATCAACCGATTGACCCTGAACGTAGAGTCCCCAGTGCAAGTGAGGACCAGTTGTAGCACCCGTTGAACCCACCGCACCAATTAGTTGGCCAGCTTGGACAACATCTCCTTCTTTAACATTAATCCGGCTAAGGTGTAAATAAGTGCTAGTAACACCTTGACCATGATCGATGCCAACTATATTGCCGTGAATGCGGAATCCTTGCGATACTCTTCCTACTAACGCAACTCGTCCAGCAGCAGGAGCCATTACGGGTGAACCTACAGCACCAGCATAGTCAACGCCGCGATGGTAGTAGTCATTGGCAAATTTACCGTTATAGTAGCGCCGCACTCCATAAATTGTTGTAATAGCGCCTTTGTTCGGTTTGAGGAAAGGGCCATTCCAGAATTTTTTTGGTGTTACTAGCTGTTTGAAAGCTGCTACGCGCTCAAGTTCATATTTTGTCGCATCCAGTCCTGCCTTACCAGGAGGTAAATTAATGCGTTGGATGGGAAAATTGCGATCACGCACCGATACTGACAAGTTCTTTACCTCACCTCCGCCTTTGACCTGAATTTGCCTTGTTCCAGCTTTTTCTAAAGGCGTTGTCGGTACAAAAGTGCGAAACGTATTTGGTGCAATTAAAAATGTCGCGTAAGTCTTTTGGTTCAACGTGACAGACGGACTGCTAGTAATTGCCGGATTATCGTATTGCACTACTAAAGACAGTGTATCTCCCAACTGGGGCTTCGTTGGCGTTACCTGTACTTGTAAAGCGCGGACAGGAGTTGCCAAGGCGACAGGCAAAGCAAGTATTCCCAGCGCCAATGTAGCTGTCAAGCGCACGTCAAACGAAGGGAGATTTTGCTTCAGGTTTCTCTTGTCTTTTTGTCCCCTGCTCCCCTGCTCCCCTGCTCCTCTGCTCCCCTGCTCCTTGTCTCCTTTTATCAGCATTGCTACTAACGAATTTTTCTCAGAATAGCGATCGCGTTTTAAAGTCATAAGCTAATACCCTAACGTCTTGTTGGTAGTGTTTCTCACCTCTATTTGCTGCTTTTAGCACCCAAATCTCTGAAAACACCTTTCCTGAGAAACTGAAAAATCTGTATGCTGAAGTTCATATACCTTAATACTTCTTTTTAAGAATTGTGCAAGAAGATTTTAGGCTAATTGTTGACTTAGTGTTAGTTCTTGCTGTTGCAGCAGGTGGGGGACTTTTGGCGGCTCTATGTCGTCAACCAGTTCTACTTGGCTACTTGGTTGGGGGCATGGTCATTGGCCCAGCTGGACTAGGACTTATAAAAGAATTAATTCAGGTAGAAACATTAGCACAGTTTGGTGTTGCTTTCTTATTATTTGCCTTGGGAGTTGAATTTTCCTTTAGTGAACTTAAAAAAGTACAAGTAATCAGTTTAGGCGGTGGCGGACTGCAAATCGTCCTCACAATCTTAG
Organism: Gloeocapsa sp. UFS-A4-WI-NPMV-4B04; assembly: GCA_019359535.1. Classification (GTDB taxonomy): domain Bacteria; phylum Cyanobacteriota; class Cyanobacteriia; order Cyanobacteriales; family Chroococcidiopsidaceae; genus JAHHHE01. Next base: position 3,685 of record JAHHHE010000064.1, on the reverse strand, counting down.
TAACAACCCTAGTATCACTGAGCGTAGGTTGGGTAAGTTCCCCCGCACAAGGCGTGTTTTTGGGAGCGATTTTGTCTTTGTCCTCAACAGCAGTTGTACTCAAATGCTTAATGGAGCGTAACGAAACCCAAACACCGCAGGGACAAGTAATGTTAGGAATTCTGGTAGTTCAGGATCTGGCATTGGGACTAATGCTAGCTGTATTACCAGCGCTCAACCAACCAGCCGAATCGCTTGGAATAGCAGTAGCTACAGCACTTTTAAGAATTGGGTTATTTGCTGCGGGGGCGATAGTAGTGGGAATTTGGGTGATTCCCACATTGTTAAGACTCTTAGCACGAACCGAGAGCCGAGAGCTATTTTTACTTGGAGTTGTGGCTCTGTGTTTGGGTATTGCGCTTTTGACAGAACATTTAGGGCTTTCAATTGAGATGGGCGCATTTGTCGCCGGATTGATGATTTCAGAGGTAGAGTATGCCGACCAAACTTTAACTTATGTAGAGCCGCTACGAGATATTTTTGCTACTTTATTTTTTGTCTCAATTGGGATGCTGATTGACCCAGTGTTTTTGTGGAATAACCTGGAGTTAATTCTAGGACTGGTGGCGCTGGTATTGGTAGGCAAGTTCTTAATTATCACACCTTTGGTAAAAGGCTTTGGCTACCCATTAAAAACTGCCATAGTTACTGGTTTAGGGCTAGCTCAGATTGGGGAATTCTCATTTGTTTTAGCCAGTGAGGGGCAATCACTAGGGCTAGTTTCCCGCCGCGTGTATTTGTTGATTTTGGGAACAACAGCAGTAACTCTAGTGCTTACTCCTTTTGTGCTGCGGCTGGTTCCTCATTTATTAGATTTACCTTGGCTGAAGCGGTTTTTAGACTCCTCTAGTGAACCGTTAGAAGTAGCTAAGGAATTACCAATGCAAGATCATGTGGTGATTTGTGGCTATGGGGGAGTAGGGCGTAATTTGGTGCGATTGGTACAGCAACACGGGCTACCTGTAGTAGTAATTGATCAGTCTGAAAGTAGAATTCAGCAGTTGCGGGAAGCTGGAGTGCCGTATGTATATGGAAATGCCGCGAGTTTGCACGTATTAGAAACAGCTGGCGTAGACAAAGCACGATCGCTTGCGATCGCACTTCCTGACCCGATGAGTATCCGCCTTTGTCTCAAACGTGCCTTAGAATTGTCTCCAGAATTGGATTTGGTTGTCCGCGCTAACCAAGACAAAGATATTGAATTGCTGTACCAATTGGGCGCAAGAGAAGTGGTGCAACCAGAGTTTGAAGCTAGCTTAGAACTAGCAACGCATTTATTAACTGGTATGGGTGTGTCGCTGTCTTCTATTCAAGAAGAAGTGCAGCAAATCCGCAATCACCATTATCTGGAATTACGACCAACGCGATCGGCATTCCAAATCTCGCGTGAACTCAAACTAGCAGCTGGAGATATGAATAGTCGCTGGTATCGCCTACCAAAAGAATCTCCGCTTACTGGAATGACATTAGAAGAAGTGGATTTGCGCTATCTAACTGGGGTGAGTTTAATCGCGATTCGGCGGTCTAAAGGCGAGGAAATTGCTTATCCTGATGCTCAAACAATCTTAGAAGAAGGCGATCGCTTGCTAGTTATTGGCACATCTGAGGAACTGGCGGCTTTTAATGAACTGGCTAAGGGGAAAACTGCTGTTCCAGATGAAAATATGCTTTGCCACTGGCTAATGTTAAACGCCGATAGTCCAGTAATTGGTCAAAGTATCTCAAACTTGGATAGCCACCCCTTGTGTAAGGTACAGGTGCAAGCAATTCGCCGCGATGGGAAGTTTTTTTGGTTTCCCAACGGTAGTATGGACTTACAATCTGGCGATCTGCTGCTGTTGTGCGGTAGCTACTCAAATATAAATCAACTGCAACAGTGGCTAATGCCAACGCAAAATAAAGTAGTTCCCCCTGTACCAGTTGTGATTGAAACTGAACGGTTGATTTGAGGAGGTTAAGTTTTTGGCTTTAAGTAAGCGATCGCGTGTCGCCAGATAATCATCGGTTGATTGTTGTCATCAAGCAGACAAAGGCAATTTTGATCCTGCCAGCTAATTCTCCCTGTTAGTATATCCCCAGTCAAAACTTTCAATTCCACGATGCTTACTTGTTTAATTAATGTTTGAACGTGCCGAATACTGGGTAATGCAGTATCAAATTCATCCTTCATAATTAATTTTTGAGAGTTACAGCTATTTCTACGCTTTTCAGCTTACCTTTGTGAATTGCATTTAGGAGAAATTAAGTGTCTATTGAGTTTGCTAAATATCACGGACTAGGAAATGATTTTATTCTGATTGATAATCGCGCGTCGTCAGAACCCTTGGTAACGCCAGAACAGGCAGTTAAAATGTGCGATCGCAATTTTGGCATTGGTGCAGATGGTGTTATCTCAGTTTTCCCTGGACAAGATGGTACTGACTATACAATGCGGATTATTAACTCCGATGGCTCTGAACCGGAAATGTGCGGTAACGGGATTCGCTGTTTAGCAGGGTTTATCGCACAATTAGAAGGTAATAAAAGCAATACTGCTCAATATCGCATTCATACTTTAGCTGGCGTTATGTCACCTCAGCTAACTACTGATAGTCAAGTAAGAGTCGATATGGGTTTACCCAAGTTACTTGCTGCTGAAATTCCTACTACATTATGCCCAAGTGACGACAAAGTAATTGCTCAACCTCTAGAAGTAGCGGGGCAATCTTGGTCTGTTACTTGTGTAAGCATGGGTAATCCTCACTGTATTACGTTTGTGGAAGACGTAGCAGCTGTTCCCCTAGAAATCATTGGCCCTCAGTTTGAGCATCACTCGGTTTTCCCCCAACGTACAAATACAGAATTTATCCAAGTGGTAGGGCGAGATTATTTAAAAATGCGCGTATGGGAACGCGGCGCAGGAGCAACGTTAGCTTGTGGTACAGGGGCTTGTGCTGCGTTGGTTGCTGGTGTGTTGGCGGGTAAGTGCGATCGCATTGCTACTGTTGAACTTCCTGGTGGTTGCTTGCAAATTGAATGGGCATTAGACCAACGGCTTTACATGACAGGGCCAGCCGAACGAGTTTTCACTGGTAAATTTTAGTGAGCACTATGCAGCAGTATTCAGAGGAACAAGCTTTTCGCCTGATAACTATTCCAATCAGTCATTACTGTGAGAAAGCACGATGGGCCCTGGAACGATTGGAGATTAATTATATCCAAGAATCTCATCCGCCACTATTCCACCGACTAGCTACCAGTCAAAGCGGTGGCGGAACAAGCGTTCCCGTTCTCGTAACAGAGGTAGGTACGTTTAGCGACTCGACAGACATTTTGCAGTATCTCGATCAAATAACGCCTGTCAGTCAAAAGCTTTACCCCAGTGAACCTAAACAGCGCTATAAAGTAGAAAAACTTGAAAACTTATTCAACACGCAACTCGGTCCTAGCACACGGCTGTGGTTCTACTCTTATCTGCTAGATAACCGTGAACTGATACTGAAGTTGTTCTGCGCAGGAGTGAAACCTGTAGAACAAGAGATTTTGGCTCAATAGGTGTTTCGGGGAGGTAAAGCGAGAAGGAACAGGTTGGTAGAATACTAATAGGGAAACCGACCGCCTGCCACTATGCTCAACCTCAACTTAACTCACTTGATTGATGATGCTA
>JAHHHE010000063.1 GCA_019359535.1 Gloeocapsa sp. UFS-A4-WI-NPMV-4B04 | reverse complement strand
CGTTCTCCAGTTAATTGCTTTGTCAATATTCTGGGCGGATTGATTGGTTACTGCCATCAGCCGAAGAAGCCCTCAATCGCGCTTGACCACAATTTGATTCTTCCGGCTTAACCCGAACTGACGTTAATCTAGCTAAACAGGGGTTACGAGTTTTAGCTTTTGCTAAGAAGCCTGTAGCGACTTACCAGGACTCGTTAGATCATCCAGATATCGAAACAGGCTTAATTTTCTTAGGTTTGCAGGGCATGATCGATCCACCGCGTCCAGCAGCGATCAAAGCAGTACAAGCCTGCCAGTCTGCGGGTATTCAAGTGAAGATGATTACTGGCGATCATGTGGTGACTGCACAGGCGATCGCGCGTCGAATTGGTTTGAAAAAGAATAAGCAAGTTCTGGCATTCACTGGCAGTGAACTTGCGAAAATGAACCAGCAGGAACTAGCGACTGCCGTAGAAGATGGCGTTGTTTTTGCGCGTGTTGCCCCCGAACAAAAACTCCGCTTAGTTGAAGCCTTGCAATCTCGAGGTGAGATTGTGGCAATGACAGGAGATGGAGTCAACGATGCCCCAGCACTCAAGCAAGCTGACATTGGCATTGCGATGGGGATAACTGGTACTGAAGTCGCTAAGGAAGCGGCTGATATGTTACTTACAGATGATAACTTTGCCTCGATCGCGGCTGCTGTTGAGGAAGGTCGGAATGTCTACAAAAATTTACTTAATGCGATGCGCTTTATTTTGCCCGTGAATGATGGCGAATCGATGACGATTTTGATTAGCGTTCTTTTAGAAAGACAACTGCCGATCTTATCTCTACAAGTTCTGTGGCTGAATATGCTCAATTCAATCACGATGACAGTACCGCTTGCTTTCGAGCCTAAGTCTCAAGAGGTGATGAAACAACCGCCCCGCCCTGTCAATGAAGCTTTGTTGAGCGGCGATCGCATTAAGCGAATTTTAGCAATTTCTCTATATAACTGGACTGTGATCTTTGGCGTATTTGAATGGGCGCGTCAAACAACAGGAAACATCGATCTAGCGCGGACAATGGCAATTCAGGCTTTAGTGGCAGGCAGAATTTTTTATCTATTAAGCATTAGTCAATTACTGCCCTCGATTGCGGCTAAATTCCGCAATCAAACTAGCTCAATTAGTAGCGCTCCCGCGATCGCTGCTGGTATTGTTGGCGCTGTAATTTTACAGATAATTTTTAGTCAGACTAGTTTTATCAATAACATCTTCTCCACAGCACCACTGAACTTAAATCAATGGCTGATCTGTCTTGGCACAGGTCTACCGATGATTGCGATCGCCGCTTCAGTTAATCGTTTTGATCCCCCTAACTAGCTGTATAATTCTTGCAGAGATACGTGCTTCAACATCAATTTCTCATGAAATTGAAGCATAGATAAAATCTATCGTTGTTATTTAACACTATAGCTTTTATCTATGCAAGTTTAGAAGTACGATCAGGTCAATAATTAAAGAATACAGAAAGTAAATACTTATGGCTGGTTTCTTTATCCAGAGTATTTGGTTAATACCTTGCTATGCCTTAATCGGTGCGCTTTTAGCCCTTCCTTGGTCTCCGGCAGTGATTCGGAAGACGGGACCAAGGCCATCTGGCTATGTAAATTTGTTGATGACATTTTTGGCTTTTCTGCATGGCGTGTTTGCTCTGCCCGGCACTTGGAATCAGCCAGCACAAGAGGTGATAATTCCCTGGCTCCAAGTAGCTAATTTAGATTTATCCATTCCTTTGCAAATATCTTCAGTCACAGTCGGAGCCACAATTCTAGTGACTGGGTTGAATTTGCTAGCACAGATTTATGCAGTGGGCTACCTAGAAATGGACTGGGGATGGGCGCGTTTTTACTCCCTGTTAGCGTTGTTTGAAGCGGGGATGTGCGCCTTAGTTCTCTGTAACTCTTTGTTTTTTAGCTACATGATTCTGGAAGTCCTCACCCTGGGTACTTATCTATTGGTAGGACTGTGGTTTAGTCAGCCTTTGGTGGTAACAGGTGCGAGAGATGCTTTTTTAACAAAGCGGGTAGGAGACTTATTCCTACTGATGGGGGTACTCGCTTTGTACCCGATCGCCGGAACTTGGAACTTTACAGAGCTAGCACAGTGGGCAACTACGGCTAATATAGACCCTAAAGTAGCGGCTCTAGTAGGTTTGGCTTTACTAGCGGGGCCGATGGGCAAGTGTGCTCAGTTTCCTTTGCATCTGTGGCTAGATGAGGCAATGGAAGGGCCAGTTCCTAGCACGATTTTACGTAACTCAGTTGTAGTTGCAACAGGAGCTTGGGTGCTAGTGAAGCTAGAACCAGTTTTAGCGCTTTCACCCCTAGTTATGTCAGCGACAGTGTACATCGGGGCTGTGACGGCGGTGGGTGGTAGTTTGATTGCGATCGCTCAAATTGATGCAAAACGCGCTCTATCCTACTCTGTCAGTGCCTACATGGGATTGGTGTTTATCGCCGTAGGAACACATCAAACTGATGCGGCTTTATTGTTGGTATTGACTCATGCTTTGGCAATGGCCCTTTTAGTCATGAGCAGTGGCGCAGTTATTTGGAACAATATCACCCAGGACTTAACTCAATTAGGCGGTTTGTGGTCACGTCGCCCTGTATCTGGGTTAGCGTTTGTAGTTGGTGCGGCTGGCTTACTAGCTTTTCCGCCTCTAGGTAGCTTTTGGGCGTTGCTGAAATTGGCAGATGCGCTATGGGCTACCCAACCTGTAATTGTGGGCATCGTGGTAGTAGTCAACGCTTTAACCGCCTTTAGCTTAACTAGAGAGTTCAGTCTAATTTTTGGCGGTAAACCAAAACAAATGAGCGTGCGATCGCCCGAAGTTCACTGGCCAATGGCATTACCAATGATGATCTTGATGGGCTTCAATCTCCATGTGCCGCTAGTATTACAAAGCTTGTCCCTACTGCCAGACTGGGCAGATGTGAATAAAAATGTTGCTTCATTGCTGATTTTGTCTAGTGTCTTTGGTTGCAGCCTCGCCGGAGTAATTTATCTGGGTGGGATTGTGTCTAAACCCGTCCGGCTGCCCTCGAAAGCTTTGCAAGACTTTTTCGCCTATGACTTTTACACAGCAAAGCTTTACCGTCTGACCGTTGTTTTTAGCGTTGGTCTAGTTTCCCGCTTGATCTCGCTGATTGACCGCTACCTAGTGGATGGTTTAGTCAATCTTGTCGGCTTGGCTTCCATTTTCGGTGGCGAAAGCCTGAAATATAGCACTTCAGGACAAATGCAGTTTTATGCCTTCACTATCCTCTTGGGAGTAGGTGTGCTGGGCATGATGGTAGGCTGGCCATTCTTGTCTCATCTGGCACTTAATATTTCTCTCTAAAGTTTTGCAAGACTCATTTTTAAACATTCGCTAAAAAGTATTTATGCTTAGTGCGTTGATCTGGATACCTATTTTAGGTGCTGCTCTGATCGGGTTATGGCCTGCTGCAATACCTGCTAGTCGGGCGCGTTTAGCAGCCTTGGTTATTGCTAGCAGCCTGATCGTGTGGACAATTGTGCTGTTAAGCCAGTTTGATATTAGCAATGCAGGGATGCAGTTTTCTGAACTCGTCCCCTGGATTGACACCCTTGGCTTGAACTACAGTCTCGGTGTTGATGGTCTATCTTTGCCTTTAATGGCTTTAACTGCCCTGCTAACTTGGATTGCTATCTACAGCACTAATGAGTCTGTGGAGCGTCCTCGGCTTTACTATTCTTTGATATTGCTGGTAAATGCCGGAGTTATCGGTGGCTTCCTAGCTCAAAACTTGCTGCTGTTTGTTTTGTTCTATGAGGTGGAGTTGATTCCCTTCTATCTATTAATTGCCATTTGGGGAGGAACAACCCGGCGTGGCTACGCAGCAATGAAGTTTCTCATTTATACCGCAGTTTCGGGAATCTTAATTCTGGCAGCATTCTTAGGCTTGACCTGGCTGAGTGGTTCCTCTACATTTGATTACGAAGCGATCATTACCGCCGGATTACCCTTAACAACGCAGTTGATTTTGCTGACACTGCTGCTACTTGGCTTCGGGATCAAAATTCCCTTAGTCCCTTTACATACATGGTTGCCAGACGCTTACGTTGAAGCTTCACCACCTGTAGCGATTCTTTTAGGTGGTGTAATGGCAAAATTAGGAACTTACGGCCTGGTGCGGTTTGGTTTGGGATTGTTCCCCGAAACATGGGCGCTTGTGGCTCCAGGATTGGCGATTTTGGGGGCGGTTAGTGCTGTGTATGGAGCATTGACAGCGATCGCCCAAAAAGATATTAAACGCATGGTTGCCTATAGTTCGATTGGACACATGGGCTATGTGCTATTAGGTGCTGCTGCTGCTACTCAGCTGAGTCTTGTGGGAGCAGTTGCCCAAATGGTTGCTCACGGTCTAATCTTAGCGATCCTGTTTCATCTAGTGGGCGTGATCGAAACCAAAGTTGGCACAAGGGAATTAGATATCCTCAATGGTTTGATGAGTCCCGTTCGAGGTTTGCCCCTGACAAGCGCTCTTTTAGTTTTGGGAGGAATGGCTAGTGCTGGTATCCCTGGTATGGCAGGCTTTATCGCCGAAATTTTAGTGCTGCAAGGTTCCTATGCCATTTTTCCCATACCAACACTGATTTGCGTTGTTTGTACTGGTCTAACAGCAGTGTACTTCGTGATTCTGCTCAACCGTACTTGTTTTGGCAAGCTGGACAATGACACAGCGTACTATCCTCAAGTCAAATTTTCTGAGCAAGTCCCAGCTTTAGTTTTAGCAGCCACTATTTTCTTCTTAGGAATCCAGCCTACTTGGTTAGTGCGTTGGAGTGAGACTACTACCAATGCGATGGTTGCGGCAGTGCAAATTAATGTTGATCGCCAATTAGCCAACGAGATTTTTGACGGCAATCAGGCGGGAAAATCTCCACCAGTTTTTGCTGCCGTAAAGCAAAAGTTATGAAGTAAAGCTCAGTAAATACCCCCAATTCCAGGTAGAACTTCCCCTTCCCTTGTATTCGCTAATCTTTTTTGAATCGTTGCCTGATCAACTGAAATTATGACTATCGCAACTGAAACTAAAGCTAAATTACCGCCTTCCAAGCATGAATTCGCCGATGTCATTCACCGCTTGGAAGCAGGCGGGGCAATGCTACCTGACACGCCAGAAAATCTCATGCAAATCATTGGCATATACAAAGCTTATGCTGTACCAATGGATTTTTACTGGCGTGACCTCCTCTATATTGCCGAGCGTGTTTTTCTAGATCCGTTTCCTTTCTTCAAATACTTCATCCCCAAAGAGTATTTAGAACTGCATAATCATTACGCTGGAGACGATGCGGATTTGCGGATCTGGCGTGGGGAAGCTACCGCCCATCCAGAACTTCTGGAATTTATGGAGAAGGGCGAAACTCTCAAAATGCCCAAGTTGTTGCACCACTGGTTGCACGATCGCGTAAACATGGAGTTTGCCGAAGAATGTATGCGGGCTATGCTGTGGCATGGTAAGGATATGGGCTGGGGGCAATTTGACCCTTACCTCGACTCTGAGGAATACATTGCCAACGCCGACAAAGCAATTAAGGCTTACTTTAAGTACAATCCAGTGATGATGGCGCTATATAAGGCTTTCCCCGACCTGTTTTTAGAACAGTGCCGCCAGATGTCTTACTACAGTAATCTGGGTCTATTCTGGGAAATTATGGCTCCAGTTTTCTTTGAAATGTCAGACATTTATGATGAAGGGGGATTCAAAGGCGTTCCAGATGCGATGAATTTCTTGGTAAATGGCATCTTTGCGATCGCAGGTCGTCCTATCTACCACCACGTCTATATTCGGGGCGAATGCTACGAAATTATCCCAAAATCAAAGGGTTTCATGTGGCTGTATGAAGCAGCATTACCTTATGTAGAAGCCGTTTTCTATCGCACGTCGCCGTTCCGGGGTACAAAGTCTTACAACGCTCAAGCAAAACAAGTCCCTGACCATCAAAAAGACTTTCACTACGGAATTCTCTATGCCGATGTGTTCCCAGTCGGTACAGCTGGCATTCCGCCCACACTGCTGATGCAGGATATGTTGCACTTCCTCCCACCATATCTAGTAGATTACTATCACCAACACTGCCGAGGTGAAGACGATATGCTGATCCAGCTAGGTATTACTTTCCAACGCTCGATGTACTGTGTCACTTCTGCCGTAATTCAAGCGTTGCGAACCGCACTCCTTTATCCATTAGATGACCCTAACCCCAAGCATCTCCAGGCGAACCGTGCTTTCTTTGAAGCTCAAATCGACCGCTTTAAGCGCCCTGAAGCTCGGCTACGGAATATTCAATCACACAATTACAGGTAAGTTCAAATACTCGCCTTTGAACACAGTCTGTTTCCCAAATTAAGTATAAATAAATGGCTGACATTGTTGATATAGCAGTAAGCGCGGGTTCTTTCCAAACTTTAGTAACGGCTGTCAAAGCTGCTGGTTTAGTAGATACCCTCAAAAGCCCTGGCCCTTTTACTGTCTTTGCCCCAACTGATGATGCTTTTGCCAAGCTACCACCAGGGACAATCCAAACCCTGGTACAAAATATTCCTCAGCTAGCTAGAATCCTGACTTTTCATGTTGTTTCTGGCAAGTTAATGAAAGCTGATTTAGCAAAACTGAGTTCAGTTATCTCTGTGGAAGGCTCACCAATCAAGATTGACTGCTCTGATGGCTTTGAAGTCAAAAATGCTACTGTTGTTGCACCTGATATTGAAGCTGATAACGGTGTCATTCACGTTATTGATACAGTGATTTTGATGGGATGAATAGGATAAGTGGGTAGCAGTCAAGCGCCCTCTGGGCGCAGTGAGTAGTGACTAGTGTAAGACCCTATAGATGAATCGTGTGATTGAGTAAGGGACGTTTTGTCAGCTTAAACGCGGGATCTTCCCTCCCACCATGCTGCCATTCCTATCGGGCTACACCTATGCTAGACAATGCTTCCTCTTTTACTTGCTTCTAATAGTTGGTCTTCTTAAAACCATTATCTTCGGGCGCGAGTTTTGCGGTAAGAATCCTCTTACCGCATTCCCCCGCTTGGCAGTTTTTTTACTACTTACTACTACGCAGCTAATATCGGCGAAGACGCTTCGCCGCTCGCTGCTTCACTACTCACTATTGCACTGCCCCTTCGGAGCTTAGTCAAAGCTAGCTTATTTAGCTGGTGGTTTTTTGTCTCGCAACAACTCAGTTGCTGCTTGCAGTAGCTCACCCAAAATCTTGCGTAACTTTTGTCCTCCCTCTTTGGTTATATTTTCTTTAGTTTCACGTAATCTTTCTTCTAATTTTTGTTCTGCTTGTTCAACTGCTGCTTCAGTCTTAGTATGATTCCTGTTGTACCAAGCTTTAGCTTCATCTAGATACTCTTTAACTTCCTCATATCGCCCGCCATAACGCGCAGCTAAGTTAGCTCTTAAAATTGCTGCTTGACCTTGAAGTTGAGCGTACCGCTTTTGCAATAATGCTGCTTCTTCACTATTTCTAAGTGTATTAATTGCAGCTTCAATTGATTCTTTAAGTTTAGGAGAAGTATCTTTAACATCCTCTTCTACGTCACTTAAAAGTCTAGTAATTTCTTGCTGGAGTTCTTCTTCTTGGGTGTCTACTTTATCTTGTAGCTGTTTGACATCTGCTTGAGTTTTGGCAATAGATTTGCGGCGCAAACTACTAATGCCCTCAATTGCACCTTCAATAGTGGCTGTAACTTCTTCTTTAATTTCGCCACCTCTTTCTTTCAAACTTTCGCTAACTGCGGAAACAGCATCTTTAACAATTACGCGAATATCACTTGAACCCGCCTTAAATTCTGAAGTTACTTGGGATACGGCAGATTGGACAATTTCTCTAATTCTACTAGAGCGTAATTGTCCTGTAGCTTTAGCTTCCTCAAGTTCAGTTGTAATTTGCTCTTTGATGCGGTTAAGCGTTGCTGCGTCAAGAGGATTTAGGGGAGAAGTTTTGCTAAATTGCAGTTCTGCGTTGCCATAACGTTGAGCAAAATCATCAAAATTTTGGTAATTCTCTGGATCAAGGCTTTCATTTTGTGAAGACTGGCTCGGTGGCTCCTGATTAACTAATCCAGGCTTACCTTGAGCCAACTTATCCATAATTTGGCGTTTATCTTCTTCGCTAAGAGTCATTTTCTAATTCTCCTGGTATTAAATCAAAGTTTTGAAAACTTGAGCTATCTAAACTGTCGACTTCATTTTCTATAAATAGCTAATGTAATCAACAGTTTTAAGTTCTTTTGTTTAACTGATATTGACTAAACTTGCTATTTTTAAATTCCATTGAAATGAATTATTATGAGTATGCAATTTGCTATTCACTCTTTAGAGATAGAGGACAAGCTTATTTACATATTCATTTCTAAAAACTTCCCGATAGTTTAGATGAAAGCAGTCTAAGTTGAAAAATTAGTCTTGTATCAATTACTTACGCTGTATATTTAAATGCTAGAAATCTATTTGCCCAACTTCATCTTCCTGCCGACTGAATTCATCCAGTTTATTTACATTTGACGTAAAAAACTTTGAGTAGACTTATAGAACCAATGAACCCCATAATATCAACAGAGTTAAATGTATTTTTCAAAGATTTGCTACTAGGAGATATAAAACACAATGCAATGCTCTATTTCAAGTCGTGCTGGCCAAGTTTTAGCCAAAGGTAATTTACTCATTCAAAAAGAGGAGAATGGTGAACTGAGATTAAGCTTTCAAACCAATGGGGGAAAGTTAATTCAAGGAGGAATTATTGCTCCTGATGGCGACTTAACTGAGGCTAGTGAAGTGTTGTTTCGCGAGTTCTATGAGACTTGGAGAATGAGCAATATCACACTTACCGCGATCGCCTAATAAGCTATTACAAATCTAATTTGCTGGTTTTGAGCGCAGGGAAGCATTCTGAGTAGGGGAAAGAAACTAACGTTTCCTCATAATTAAAAAATGCAGCTTAAATGTATATTGGTTGATCTAAATGAATTTACCTAGCGATGAATTGTACCATCAGGCATAATTGCCCCAGACAAGTTAGCTCCGGTTAGTTTTACCATGATTCGATCTTTTGATCCAACTTTGGCTCCACGCAAATCGGCTCCACGCAAGTCTGCTCCACTAAAGTCAGCACCAATTAAGTTTGCTTCCTGCAAATTAGCTTGATTTAGATTTGATTGCAGCAAGTTAGCTCTAGATAAATTCGCTCCCTTTAGATTTGCTCCCGTCAGATTGACATTATGCAGAAAGGCATCGCTTAAGTCAGCATCACTTAAGTTGGCATTACTCAGGTTTCTTCCTGACAAGTCTCTCTCCTTCAAAGAAGCTCCACTCAAGTTAGCTCCACTCATATTTGAAGATGAAGATGGTCGCTTTGGTTGATAGGAAGATTGCCAAGCTGATTGATAGGAAGATTGGGGTTGGGGTTGCTTTTGGTAGGAAGATTGGGGCGGCTTTTGATAGGAAGATTGGGAAGCTGATTGATAAGAAGATTGGGGTGGCTTTTGGTAGTAACGAGAAGGTGCGGGTGAGTGCGCGGGAGGTGATTGTGGCTTTTTTGTATAAGCACTCGATTTTACTGACCTTAATTGATCGCGAGCCTGATTAATCTCCTTAAGTTTTTCCTGAGCCTTTTGCTGTAACCTTTCATTATCTTTAGGGACGCGATCGGGATGCCAAATAAAAGCTAAGTCTTTATAAGCTTGGTTTACCTCATCAAGTGAGGCTCCAGGCTCTAGTCCAAGCGCTCTGTAGTATTTCTCCAAATGATTCATCAACGTCACCCTACCATTCTTGATTTAGTACTACTTCGGGATATGGTTTTGTATAGATACTTGCGTGGGCAAGAAACAACTGTTTGTTACAAAGGTTATTGTCAAGGAATCGCTCTTGTGCTGAGGAATAAACAGTTGTTACCCATTAAATCTCCAACTTCAGACATTGAGTTTTCCTAACTCGGTTCACCTAACATTTTCCATCCAAGCAATACCTTGAATGAGCTTTTGCTGCATTGTATCTAGATCAGCGTGATAGCGGCGACCGTGACCCGGTAGCACCCATTCAAATGAGTAATTAGCTAGCTTTTGGGTTGATTTAATTACCTCACTCCAAGAATACCAGCAGGCACTAGGGAAACCTGCTAACTGATTAGCTGAGTTAGACCAAGCGAGATGATCGCCTGTGAACAGAAACTTATTCTTGTATAGTAAAGCTGTGTGACCTTTGGTGTGTCCGGGGACTGGAATAATTAGCAAATCAGGTTCTAGTTGGTACGGTTGAAATCCAGTTAGCTGAATTTCAACATTCCGAGTCCCCGCAGATATTTCGTCTTTGTGCAGGATGCGATCGCACCCAAAATGGTCTTTGTACTTTTGATGGTCCGCAACATCATCTCTATGAGTCAGGTACAAATAACGAATTCCCCCCATTTCCTCTAGCTGCTTAACTAGCGGTTGCGCCCATCGGGGAGAATCAACCAATATATTGCCTTTAGGTCGCACAATCAGGTAACTAGCAGCACCGTAGGAATTTTCTGCATGATAGCCGCAGTGATACACATTTTCGGCTACTAAGATCGGAAAACTGAGTTGGGCTGATTTGATGTCCTTTGGCTTCTCTACAGTGCCAATCGAAGCCGTAGGGCAAGCTAAAAGTGCTTGTAGCGATCGCAATCTTTGAACTTCATTTTCTGGTTGATGATAAACCACCGACTGTTCACCAGTCCGATTAAATACCTCTGGAGTCATCCAACGGCAAGTATCACAATCAATACAAGAACTGTCTACATAAAAATCACCGTTAACATTCTGGGGACGACGCAGATTTAAATTAGCCATGTGTCAAACCTCTTTACCCCTAAGCAGTTGCTTGACTCAAATCTTGCATCAGTCCGATCATCCGCCAGGAAATTCATTTCCGTAGCTTTTAGCTAAAGTAAGCTACAGCTTACTGAATATAAATTGTAGTCCGTTTTAACGGACTTAGGCTTTGAGCCTGAACTTTAGCTCAAGGCGCTTATGCAAGAAGTGAGTTGGAAAAATTAACCGTCTATCAATACGCTAGCGCAGCAAGCAAGGAAGAAAAGCCTTTTGCCTTATTACTTCTCGCCTTTGCTCCTAATTAACTAAATCTGGAAATACCTCTTGGACGGCGGGATGAATTAAACGATGGTTCTGCACATTCACGCCGCTAGCTAAGGCTGGGTTAACTTCCAGCGCCTTCATTCCCAGATTAGCTAGCTGAAGTACATAAGGAAGTGTACTGTTGTTCAGCGCTTGTGTTGCTGTCCAAGGCACAGCGCCTGGCATATTCGGAACTCCATAATGCACCACGCCTTCTTCTATATAAGTGGGATGAGTATGGGATGTTGGCTGCAAAGTCTCTATACAACCGCCTTGATCAACGGCAACATCAATAATTACAGAACCAGGACACATTTTTTTTACCAAGTTCCGAGTTACAAGAACGGGGGCAATGCGTCCTAAAACTAAAACTGCACCGATCAACAAGTCTGCTTCTGGAACAATAGTTTCAACCTGGGCAGAGTTACTGTAAAGTAGTTCAACTCTAGAACCAAATAAAGTTTCTAGATAAGCTAAACGCTCAACATTCACATCCAAAATTTGCACAGCAGCACCCATACCTACAGCAATTCTGGCGGCTTCTGTGCCAACTACACCGCCACCTAAAATCACGACTTTACCAGGTCTAACCCCAGGTACACCGCCCAGTAATACGCCACGCCCTCCTTGTTGGCGTTCTAGAAACCGCGCCCCAAATTGCACTGCAAGACGACCCGCAATAATGCTCATCGGAGTCAGTAGAGGTAGTTTATTACTGCCACTTTGTTCAACTGTTTCGTAGGCGATCGCAGTTACACCACAATCAATTAAATGTTCCGTCAAACTCCGATTGGCTGCTAGATGCAAATAGGTAAACAATAGCTGCTCTTTTTGTAAAAATTGATACTCTGATGGCAGTGGCTCTTTAACTTTGACAATTAACTCACGATTCCAGGCATCAACTGGAGTAGAAACAATTTGCGCTCCAGCCTGTTGATAATCATCATCGCTAAAGCCAGCACCAGTACCAGAGCCTGTTTCCACAAAGATCGTATGACTCTTTTCACTCAATACTCGAACGCTACTCGGACTCAGCCCAACGCGAAACTCCTGATCCTTCGTTTCTTTGGGAACACCAATTTCCATTTGCCACTATCTCTATTGATTCCTGTTCTTAGCTTAAGCCTGTTAACGTTATCCTTGCTGGATTGAGTATATTGGCTAAATAAAAGCTCAGGGAACGTCCCTACGAGGTTCTGTTGTGGCGCGATCTGCGCTATGCTCTATGCTCTTCGACCATGCAACGCATTCGACCATGCTGACGCAAGGCAACGCCTTTGGCGTTTCCCCTTGGGAAAAGACTCGCTACAGCTAAACGCTGCGCTACACTTCGCGATCGCGTCTTGCAACAAATTCTTAACTTTAACGAGCAATGAAGATTAGCTCTTGTTTTAAGCAGCTACTCTTGTTACTTCTTACCCTATCTACTTTCTACAACCAACAGGCAACAACAATGTATTTTTAACTACAACTCAGAAGTATGTTTTTTTAGTTCAGATAATTATAGTTGACAAACGTATTTTTATTTTACAATAAAGAAGGAATAGTAAAGAAATGTAACTAAGCGTGAAGCTTTGTGAGAACAAGGTATCTATTCGTTAAATGACTTCAGTTGATTGCTTCACTCTTTGATTCAATTTCCGTTTACTAAAAAGAGGTTTCTAGAATGATGACACAACCACAACCGACCACTTTACCCAGGTTAGAGGAGCCAAAGTTTGGCTTTAATGAATATGCTGAACGTTTGAATGGTCGAGCTGCAATGATTGGCTTTATGTTGATGATGATCATTGAGTATTTTAATGGTCAAGGGGTACTTGCTTGGCTGGGTCTTAAGTAGAGCTAAAAGTAAGTGATTTCCCGTAGAAGTTGGTAGTGTTTGAACCTATAAAGCACTAAAATACAAAAAAGCTATCAGCTTTACTGAATGAGGCTTAAGTTTTAGACTTGACTCCTTAATCAAGGAAATTGGGTTTTCTCAGGGAATAATGAGGAAACCCCTACATAAGACAGGCTTAACCTTACCTTAAAATAGCTGCGGCTTTGGATAGTAGGTCTTAAGATCGTAAGTAAGTTGAAATAATATCCAAACTAGAGAAATTACAACCTGTGATGAACGCCGCATTACCAAGATTTTTGAAGTCAGCATACCGTAAAGAACCTCTACCTAGCTTTTTAATTACGATAGGAGTGGTTGATGCAGTAATTGGTGGATTGGACGATCGCTGGTCATTATTCACGTTTGGATTAGGATCTGTAGGCGTAGCGATCGCTTTGCGGTGGTGGTTAGTTCAGCAGCATCGCCCTATAGTACAAAAGCAAGTTCCACAGCGTTACCTACCACCAAGTTCGTCACATTCACCCTTACCTCCGCTAGCAACTTCTACTAAGAAAAATTCTCAAAAATAAGTTTTAGGAAATTTATTCATTTGATGTTTTCTAACAATGAATTTTTAATGCCATGTCTATTTAAATAGCATAAATAGATAAAGTTAAGCCTTTTTAATTAATAGATTATTTAACTAATTTCTGGGAACACATATATGCCTATTGTGGTGTTAGCGCTTCCTTTGCATTAGATAGTATTGTCTGCTATCTAGATAATGTACTACAAAACTTGGAATTCGCTCAAAGTGATAGCTTTTTTACCAAGATTTTAAACTTAAATGTATCCCAAGATTAGTATTTTATGAGGACACATTACTAATTATCATTGCTGAATTTTATAATAATATACTCAGTTTTAGTGAATTCAAATGAAGGAAATAAGAGTTGTAATATAATTAGCGATCGCTAGTTTCTCCAAGGGGTATATCTTCATCAATATAAGTTTCTTTTTATTTTTCCTCAATTTCTACAAACGCTTAACCTTAGTTAAAGCCTATTTGGTAGTAATGATATCTCCGATTTTTAAAGCATAAACGTAGGCAAATTTTGAGCAAATTATAGCAGCTTGGTATCAAAAACTAGATATGCTGCTTTAAACTGACTAAAATACTTAATTATGATAGATAAATTTGGCTTTTTTACCACTATTAAGATTATTTAGTTTCTAATTTTTAGTTTGGTTAAAATGTAGTATTATTTTATTATTCTTTAATAAAGATCTATTTTTAAAACGGAAATTAACTACTTTTCGGCAACGTAAATTAAAAAATGTAAAAGCAGTATTAACAATACTAATAAAATTTTATTTAGTTGTAATTCCGAACTGATAATGCTTGCTCAAATATGCTAGTAATAGATTATTGTAACTACAGAAAAAAGAAACTGCTACTGCTTTACTCAACTTCTAGCGAGAGGATGTGGGTAAAGTAAAGATGAATTGTTAACTTAGATACAAAACCCTATAATAGAGTTTACTAACGGTTCTAAGGTTGCTGAATAATTCTTAGATACACAGATTAATTTAGTTACAAAAGCTACACTTTGTAAGTTATTTTGTTACTCAGCAGTGCTGCGAGGATAGAGAAATGTCTATCCTTTAGTTCATTAGGGTGAATTTTGGAGGTTTTACAGCATGAATGTGGATATGTTTAGCCAACAAATAGAGGGTGTGAATAGGCGTTTAAATGAACTGTACCAAAACGCCAACACAACGGTAAAGTTGCAACCAGAATTGCTACCTATAGCTTTCAAGGAACTTGGTATTGTTTCTGAAGAACTACAGGTGGCGGTGGAGGAGTTGCAACAGCAGAATGAAGCACTTGCAGCTGCAAAACTAGAAGTCGAGATTCAACGCCAGCGTTACCAAGACTTATTTGATTTTGCACCACACGGCTATTTAGTAACTGATCCTAATGGGATAATTCAGGAAGCAAACCGCGCTGCTGCTAATTTACTTAACATTTCGCAGCAATTTTTAATTGGTAAGCCATTAATTATCTTTGTCATTGAGGAACAGCATCCACTATTTCAGGAAAAACTGACTCAGTTCCAACAAACGGAACAAGTGCAAGAGTGGGTAGTAAGGCTTTGTCCACGCAAAGGCGAGCCTTTTGAAGCGGCTTTGACGACGATTAGCTTTACAGACAGCAAAGGTAATGTACTGGGAATGCGTATATCTATACGTGACATTAGTAATGCTGGTAAGATCAGTTTACCTATGCAAACCGAGGTACTAGGGAAAAATAATGATGCGCTTCAAGACAGCCAAAAGCATATTTTTTTAAAAGGAGAGATTATTCCTCTCAACCCCCAAGTTATTTGGCAAGTCTGTAAAGGCGTTGTGAAGCTAAATACGATGGGTGAAAATGGAGAAGAAGTGCTTGTAGGATTAGCAGGGCCATCAATGCCTTTTGGTACTGATTTGACATCGCTGCCAACTTATCAAGCTACAGCACTTTCCGAAGTCGAGCTAGTATGTTTTTCCGTAACAGATATAGCAGCTTCTCCTTATCTTGCCCAAAGGATTTTACCTCAAATTAACCAGCGTTTAAGGCAGACAGAAGCCTTGTTAGCGATTTCGGGACAGCGAAGAGTTAAAGCTCGTTTTCTCCAGCTATTACAGTTGTTAAAAACTGAAATTGGTCAACAAATGGATCAAGGAACTCGTCTTAGTGTGCGTTTCACGCATCAAGATTTTGCAGATGCTTGTTCTACTACTAGAGTAACGATTACAAGAGTGCTAGGAAAACTCCAAGAACAAGGCGACATTTTGATAGACTCTAAAAACCACATTATCCTAAAAGATTAGTGTTTTTGTAGTGGTTTTAAAGATTAAAATTTCAGCAAGTTTTTTAAAATTCTAGATTTTGATTAGTAGTTGCAAAAGTTAGCATCAAGCCCCTTTATAGTGGACAAAAAGCCCCCAAGTGGGGGCCTTTCTAAGCAAAAAAGTGTTGCGGGGATTAAAGGATATACAACAATCCAAATAAGATGATCCACACGACATCAACGAAGTGCCAGTAAATTTCCGCAGCTTCTACACCAAAGTGTTTTTCATTGGAGTAGTGGCCTGAAGTACGCGATCGCCATAATACGGCAAGAATCGCTGTAACCCCAATAAAAACGTGCAGCCCGTGAAATCCAGTCAGCACATAAAAGGAACTCGCAAACAAGTTTGTAGTCAGTCCAAATTCTAGATTGCTGTATTCATACAGCTGTCCACATAGGAAAATTATCCCCATAGCGGCAGTGATCCCCAGCCAAGTTCGCATACCAGATACATCATTCTTTTTGATTGCTGTATCGGCGTTGTGCATCACAAAGCTACTAGAAATTAGGAGCGTAGTATTAACACTGGGGAGCAATAGTTCTAACTCTGGTGTTCCTGCTGGAGGCCAAACGGGTAATAAAGCTCGGAACGCCAGATACGCTCCAAACATACCCATAAAAATCATGCCTTCAGCCACTAGAAACAAAATCAGCCCGAAGATACGATGATCTGGATGCTCTTCGTGATGACTAGCAGTTTCCTCGGCTGTGTGGTGATGATTTAGGTCAGTCTTAGCTGGGTCAATGATTTGACTTTGCATGAATTTTTAATAAAAAGGGGTTAGGGGTTAGGGGTTAGGGATTAGGGGCGAGGAATAGTTATTAATTCTCAATTCTAAGTATTGAGTTAAAAGAAGTAATGAACCGAGTTGATTACTCCTTCAATTTCATTACTTAAACCTCAAAACTATTCCTTGTTCCCCATCTCCCACTCAAGTTTATTTGCGATCCTCTGGATTAGCAGCCACATTTGGATCAGGCTCAGCGCGTAATACCGAGCTAGGGCCAGCAGCTAGCACAGGCTCTCTCTCGTCAGCTAACGGCACATCAACCTCAGTGTTACGATTGCTCATGCCATAGTCATAAGGTCCCGTTGCTAGAACAGGCAGTTCGTCAAAATTCTCAATCGCTGGCGGTGAGGTAGTCATCCACTCTAGAGTTAGTGCATCCCAAGGATTATTCCCGGCTTTAGGTCCGTACATCCAACTCCAAATCGCATTAATAATGAAGGGAAACGTAGAAACTGCTAGCAGATACGATCCCATCGTGCAGAGGAAATTCAGTGACTCAAATTTCGGGTCATACTCAGAGATGCGCCGATTCATCCCCATCATTCCTAAGGCGTGCATCGGCATGAAGGTTAAATTCAGACCGACAAATGTCAAGGCACAGTGAACCTTACCCCAAAATTCGTTTAGCATCCGTCCCGTCATTTTAGGGAACCAGTGGTAGATTGCAGCATAAATGCCTAACACGCTACCGCCAAACAAAACGTAGTGGATATGAGCCACAATGAAATATGTGTCATGAACGTGAATATCAAATGGCACAGCAGCTACCATTACGCCAGTAATACCGCCGATTACAAACATTCCGACAAAACTCATTGCAAACAGCAAGGCACTATTTAAGCGCAGTTTGCCGCCCCAGAGGGTTGCTAGCCAACTGAAAATCTTAATTCCTGTTGGCACGGAAATGATCATCGTCGTAATCATGAAGAACATCCGCAGCCAACCAGGAGTGCCACTGGTAAACATATGGTGCGCCCAGACAATCGTACCCAAAAAGCTGATTGCCAAACTTGAGTAAGCGACCGCTTTATAACCGAAAAGTGGTTTACGGGAGTGAACCGAGATAATATCGGAGATCGCGCCAAAGAAAGGCAAGATCATGATGTAAACAGCCGGGTGGGAATAGAACCAGAACATATGCTGGTACACAACTGGGTTTCCACCGCCTGTGGGGTTGAAAAACATTGTTCCTGCTAGTAAGTCAAAAGCTAGCAGAATCAGCACACCTGCTAATACTGGCGTTGTTAGCAGTACCAATGCCGAGGTCGCAAACATTGACCAGCAGAACAAAGGCATTTGATGTACAGTCATGCCTGGGGTACGCATCTTTAAGATCGTCACCATAAAATTTAGTGCGCCCAGAATCGAGGACGTACCAAGCAATAGCAGGCAGAAAATCCAAGCTGACTGACCAATTTGACCTGTTGTTAGGCTCAGAGGAGGATATGATGTCCAACCTGCGTCTGGCGCATCAACGAGTAAACTAGCAATTAGCAACAAACCAGCTGGCGGAATTATCCAAAAGGCAAGCGCATTCAGTCGCGGGAAAGCCATATCCCGCGCTCCAATCATCAAGGGAATTAGGTAGTTACCAAATCCTACGCCCGCAGGGACAACCCACAGAAAAATCATGATTGTCCCATGCAGGGTGAATAGGCTGTTGTAAACCTCGCGGCTGACAAAATCAACTTCTGGCGTTTTTAGTTCTGTGCGAACTAAGTCTGCCAAAACGCCGCCAATACAGTAGAAAACAAATGTGGTAACTAGGTATTGAATCCCAATTACCTTATGATCGGTGTTAAAGGTAAAGTAGTCTCGCCAATTCCTGACTCCCGGTTCCTCAATTAGAGCAGGTTGATTGGCTGTTTCTTGCAGCTGTGCTTGTGTCATAGAAGATAGGTATGGGTTGCAGAGGAGCGGGGGAGCAGAGGAGCGGGGGAGCAGGGGAGCAGAGGAGCAGGGGAGATCTATTTATACTCGCTAGCCTCTTACTTCTTGCCTTTCGCCTCTTGCCTCTCGCAAGAGCGCCTCTTGCCTAGTGATGGTTAGTGTGAATTTGTTTTAGTATTTCTGGCTGAATTCCCAAGTTGCTGGTGTAGGGAGCTAGAAATTCGGTTGGAGATAAATCAGCAGGTTTAACGGCAACGGCTTGATTTAGCTCTTCAATGCTGGCAACTTGCTGCTCTTGAATCCACTGATTATATGCTTCCGGTGTTTCGACAATAACTTTCGTGTTCATTGCTCCGTGATAGGGGCCGCACAGTTCAGCGCAGATGAGGGGATAAGTACCCATAATTCTAGGTGTGAAGCGGATTTCACTTTGCATACCCGGAATTGCATCTTGCTTGAGGCGGAACTCTGGAACCCAGAAGGCATGGATTACATCATTGGCTGTCATATTCACCATAACCTCACGCCCGACGGGAACGTGCAGTTCACTTGAAACAACACCAGTGTCTGGGTAGGTAAAAATCCAGGCGAACTGCATAGCTGTGACGTTGACGGCTAATCCCGGCGGTTTGCCTTGTTTGTCAGGACTTGAGCCAATGGTGGGGGCAACTACTCCCACTCCGGGCGCATTTCGTTGTTGGGGAATTTGATCGTCGTTGCGGACTGATGCAGTGGCGGGATCAAGTCTTGCCTCTTCCGATTTCTGCTGGTTGAGGTTGGGTGCGGTACTTGGTGGTGTATCGCTTAGAGTTGCCGCGATCGCACTTCCTGGCATTTTCATCGGTTTTTGAGCTACAGGCGGCTCATGCACGTCATGGGGATTGAAACCACCCATCTCGTTGTAAACGTCGAAACTGTAAACAGAAATTCCGATGACAATAATCGCCGGAATCAGCGTCCACAATGCTTCTAGCGGTACGTTACCAAAAACTGGCGGCCCGTCTGAATTGTCACCCGGACGACGACGATATTTAAAGGCACAGTAAATCAAAATACCCTCGACGAGCAGAAATATCCCCACCGAGACAGTCATCATCGCGTTAAACAGACCGTCCACTAAGACTGCTTCATCTGTGGCGGCTGTTGGTAACAAATGATTATTTTGACCGTACCAAAGGCTGACCAGGGTCAGCGCAATGCCGATGAGTAATGTCCAAATAGAACTTGGGATGTTCACAGGTTAATTAGTTGATGATGTCTAGTATTTTTAGTGCTTACTTACCAAGGTAATCTAGCCTTCACTACATGGTGGCTAAGAAACGCGATTTTTTCCTTATTTTTTTGGGATCGTACTTTTCTACGCCTAAAGGCATATACCACGTCTTGCTTCCGCTAGATATAACTGAATGTAAAACTTCGTAACGATAGAAATAGTGAAAATGATCACAAAAGTGGAAAAATTCGGAAAGTTCGCTTCGCGCCAGCAACCAGTGTAGTTCACATCAAAAATTAGAGCTAGCTTACGTACTAGAGACAATGCGTTAGGGTGGAAATGAGCATATACTCACAAATTGATTAACTTTGATAGCTCTAAGATGGGCAGAAGGTATCGTCGATGACCGAATCCGTCCTGCATAGAAAAACTGTAGCGGGTGTTGAGCAGTCCCAGCCAAAAGAAAGAATTCGTCGGCTAGTGTGGAAATTATGCGTAGCCACCCTAATTTTGATGGCAATAGGTACTGCCACGAGAGTAATGAATGCTGGTCTTGCTTGTCCCGATTGGCCATTGTGTTATGGCGAAATTGTGCCAACCAAGCAAATGAATTTTCAGGTTTTTCTGGAGTGGTTTCATCGACTAGATGCAGCCGTAATTGGCATAGGTGCAATAGCGCTTGCTGTTCTTTCATGGTGGAATCGCCGTTCCTTACCATCTTGGCTGCCTTGGGCATCCACTTTTGCCCTTGGTCTAATTGTCTTTCAAGGTATATTAGGCGGACTTACTGTGACTCTACTGTTACGGTTTGATATTGTTACCGCTCACCTAGGAACCGCGCTATTGTTTTTCACTACCTTGCTAGTCATCGGTACAGCCTTAACACCATATCAGGGAACTGGAACCGCCGCTAAATTGCCTTGGGTAGCGATAACGGGTGCTGTATTGGTCTACCTGCAAAGTCTCATGGGTGCATTGGTAGGCTCTCGCTGGGCACTGCACCAGTGCTTGGCAGGACAACAACTGTGTAGTGTCATGTATAGTCATATCGGTGGTGTAGTACTCCCAACTCTGGCAACTTTAACACTGGTATTTTTGTCCTGGCGTACTCCTGCACTGCATCCAGCCTTGCGAAAACTAGCTAATATAGCTGGTGGCTTACTGGTTTTACAAATTGGATTGGGCATTGCCACATTTCGGTTACATCTTCAAGTAGAGCCACTAACTGTAGCTCATGGAACTATCGGAGCAGCACTACTGGGATCACTGGTTGTTTTTAGCGTTTTGGCGCTACGCGATGGCTACGCCGACGCTAAAAGCGTACGCTCTACCAGTTCGATGGCGATTAAAGTTAACGCTGATACTGCTCCGGCTAATTAAGAGTTGATAATGTAACGAATTAGCCCTTATCCAAGCGCCTTTGAGTGATAAGGCAGACAAACAAAACAGAAATTAGATAAATGTGTTGACACCGTGACTAACTTATGCAGTGTGTTGTTTCAAAAATTAAGGGATTGGTTTAAGTATGATTGGGACTAGCTTGTCTCGCCACCATCAAAACTTTTCACAAGTTATTCAAAGCTACTATCAACTAACAAAGCCGCGAATTATTCCGCTACTACTGATTACAACTGCTGGCAGTATGTGGATTGCAGCAAAGGGACAAATAGACCCATTGTTACTGCTTGTAACCCTAGCTGGTGGTACTTTGGCTGCGGGATCAGCCCAAACACTTAACTGCATTTATGACCGTGACATTGATTATGCAATGGAGCGCACGCGCCATCGTCCCTTACCTTCTGGGAAAGTACAATCGCGTGATGCCCTGATTTTTGCGATCGCCCTTGGCTTACTTTCTTTCACCCTACTGGCAGTATTCGCTAACTTGCTGAGTGCTGTATTAGCAATGTCCGGCATTGTCTTTTATGTCGGTATCTACACCCACTTACTCAAACGCCACACCGCTCAAAACATTGTGATTGGTGGCGCAGCTGGGGCAGTTCCCGCTTTGGTTGGCTGGGCGGCTGTAACAGGTACGCTTAGTTGGGCAGCTTGGGTAATATTTGGAATTGTCTTTTTATGGACACCGCCGCACTTCTGGGCGTTGGCATTGATGATTCGTGATGACTATGCCAAAGTTGGTGTGCCGATGCTGCCTGTTGTTGCTGGCGAAGTAGCTACTACTCGTCAAATTTGGCTGTACACGCTGATTTTGATTCCATCAACATTTCTGCTGATTTATCCTCTGCAAGTAACAGGTGCAGTATATGGAGCTATTGCCATAATTTTAGGCAGCATCTTCGTTAAAAAAGCTTGGGCGCTGTTACAAAATCCAGCCGACAAACAAATAGCGCGATCGCTGTTTCTCTATTCGATTCTCTACATGATGCTGCTGTGTGCTGGCATGGTAGTTGATAGTTTGCCAATTACTCATCAATTAACTAATGCGATCGCCACTAGCCTGCACCCACTAATCAGCGCTATCCTGAGTCACCACGGATAACAAATCTAATCTTGCTTTCAGTGTCTTCTTGTGCAGAGTGTTTCGTTACAATAAAGGTATACTTTGTTGAGATTTGTATAGTGAGGGAGAAACCTCAATGCCTCCCGCCGTTTTAATTCAAAACCTCCAGAAACGCTACGGCTCAGTTGAAGCTGTTAAAGATGTTTCACTTCAGGTGGAACCAGGGGAAATATTTGGTTTACTCGGCCCCAATGGAGCCGGAAAAACTACTACTCTGCGGATATTGTGTACCTTATCCACACCGGATGCGGGGCGCGTTGAACTTTCTGGCATTTCAGTTGTCGATAATCCTAGAGGAGCAAGACAACGATTAGGTTATGTGGCTCAAGAAGTCGCTCCAGATAAGGTGTTGACTGGAAGAGAACTTCTGCAACTGCAAGCAGCGCTTTATCACTTGCCCAAGGCAAAGGCAAAAGAGCGAATTAATCAGGTAATCAGTTTACTGAATTTAGAAGAATGGGCGGATAAGCGTACTGGTACTTATTCCGGTGGTTTACGTAAACGGCTAGACTTGGCAGCAGGATTACTTCATGCACCAGATGTCCTGATTTTAGATGAACCAACGGTGGGGCTAGATATCGAAAGCCGCTTTATTGTCTGGGATTTCTTGCGCCAATTACGGGCAGCAGGGACAACGGTATTAATTACAAGCCACTATCTAGAGGAAATTGATGCGCTAGCCGATCGCGTCGCAATTATTGATCGGGGGCTTGTAATCGCGGCGGGAACGCCAAGTCAATTGAAGGATAAAGTAGGTGGCGATCGCGTTACTCTCCGCATCCGCGAATTTTCTCCCATAGAAGAAGCCGAGAAAGCGAAAAATTTACTTCAATCTCTGCCCTTCGTGCAAGAAGTAATTGTCAACAGCGCTCAAGGTAATTCGCTTAATTTAGTCGTAACTCCTCAAAATGATGCCTTAATTACGATTCAGCAATCAATAACGTCAGCTGGTTTGCCTACATTTGGCATTGCTCAATCTCGCCCTAGCTTAGATGATGTTTATCTTGCGGCTACGGGGCGCACGTTGATGGATGCTGAACTTGCGGCAGTTGGGAGTCGTGATCCCAAGGCAGAGCGTAAGCAGAACATGAAATAGCGTTTTTAAGATCAGTTGAATTTAAAACTGCCTTGTGCAGTAGAGGAAGCAAAAATGAGTGGTACTGTTACACCTCCTAAAGCCAATATCATGCAGCCAGAAGCATTAAAGCTTAATGTTGTAGACAATCCCCCCAGTGTCTTAAGTCAATTGACTCAAGAAACACTGGCTTTAACTCGTCGGCTATTTATTCAGTTACAGCGCCGCCCTTCAACCCTAGTGGCTGGAATTATTCAGCCTGTGATGTGGTTATTTTTGTTTGGAGCGTTGTTTCAAAATGCGCCACAAGGGTTATTTGGTAATAGCCATACTTATGGACAGTTTCTCAGTGCTGGCGTAATTGTTTTTACTGCTTTTGGTGGAGCGCTGAATGCTGGCTTGCCAGTAATGTTTGATCGGGAGTTTGGCTTTTTAAATCGCTTGCTGGTAGCTCCCTTAGCTTCCAGGTTTTCGATTGTTTTAGCTTCAGCTTTGTTTATTGTCAGTCAAAGTTTGTTGCAGGCGGCAGTTATTGTGGTTGCGGCGGCATTTTTGGGGGCTGGATTACCAAATATAGCAGGTTTAGGTGCGATCGCCTTAATTGTCTTTTTGCTAGCTTTGGGCGTAACAGCTTTGAGCCTGGGTTTAGCTTTTACTTTACCTGGTCACATTGAACTAATTGCTGTAATTTTCGTCACTAACTTACCACTACTTTTTGCTAGCACTGCTTTGGCTCCTTTATCCTTTATGCCTCAATGGTTACAGGTTGTCGCCTCGCTCAATCCGCTTAGTTATGCGATCGAGCCGATTCGCTACCTTTACCTACATCAAGATTGGGGACTAAATAGCCTAGTAATGCAAGCTCCTTGGGGTGACATTACCTTTGGCGGAGCTATGCTGATATTACTCGGCTTCAACGTTGTAGCGCTGTTGAGCATTCAACCACTATTACGGCGAAGTCTTGCTTAAGATAGAGGCATGATTTTGTTTAATCTTTTACCAACAAACCTATATGAAAATATCACCTAAATCGCTTACTTTAGTTCTTGGCACTGTAGCAGGAATTAGCCTTGGATCTTTGTTGATGCCTCAACTGAGTTGGGCGCAAACCACTGACGTTAATCCTTTACAGGAGCTTAATCCTGAACAAAATCAAGACCCGTTTTCAAATACCAGCGAAGGCAATTCCTTCAGTATGTTTGACATAATTCATCGTGCCAATTTAGGTGGCAGCCTTAACATAGATGATTATAGTGCTGCACAAAACGAAAGCCTGAATAACGCAGCTGCTGAGTTTCGCAAGAAACAGCTACAACGGATGCAGCAACAGCAAGCCACGCCAATAAATCAAGTTACTACGCCACAGGTAGCGAATTGAATATATCTAGTTTTAAATCCCAGTTGTTAAGAAATAACTGGGATTTAAAGTATTGCTATTATTTAGCTACATCCCGATTGCCGCTAAAACATCGCTGGCGTGGCTACCAGTGTTAACGCTGGCATCGACATGAATAATTTTGCCTGTACCATCAATTACATAAGTAACGCGCTTGGCATAACCGCCACCATCAACATCATAAGCTTTGATTAGACTGCCATCAGTGTCAGCTAGCAGAGGAAAATTGAGATTGTACTTTTGAGCGAATTGTTGGTGTGAGCCTTGATCATCCTTGCTGACTCCTAACACTACAATATCTTTGCCTTGATATTGCTCAGTGGCATCGCGGAAGCTACAAGCTTGTTTGGTGCAACCTGGAGTATCGTCTTTCGGGTAGAAGTACAAAACTACTGTTTTACCTGCATAATCAGACAGCGAAACAGTGTTGCCGTTGGTGTCTTTAACGGTGAAAGCAGGAGCAGTATCGCCAACAGATAAAGCCATAGGTTAAGTCTTACTCTAGTGTGAGGTTAATTTTAGATTCAGCTATCGTCAATAACGTTATCTCAAATTGTGACTTTAACCAATACCTAGTTAACTTACTTTCCTACCTAATTATCAACAGTTGTTAAGTCAGCCCAAAATATCGCTACAATTTGGCTGCTTCTCTTGAACTAGATGTTTAAATTATTCGACTTAAACCGGAACCCTAGAAGCTATTTTGTTATTTTGTTTTAGTTGAGTATCAAATAACTCTGCTCTACTAATTTGCAATCTGTAAATTATTACGGGTTAGTCTTTTTATTACAGCAGATTTCATGTGAATAGACCGCAGTGATTGAACCAACCGATTACGTCATCGACAGTAATAATATTTACCGCTGCGGTCATTGCCTGGTTCAATGCCTCGTGAGTACGAGCAGCTTGAG